>JBJTGE010000370.1:0-3736 GCA_046093785.1 Spartobacteria bacterium | reverse complement strand
CGCCCATCCTGCCTCTCGTCCTCGCGCAGGACAACAAACCGTGGAAAAGCTCCACACGCTTCGCCGACCTGATCGAAATTCCCGAAGGGGCAGGGGAGGACATCAAAAAACACATCCCCGACTTCGAATTCCAGCTCGTGGAGTTGTTCCGCATGCCCTTCGAGAAAATCCTCGGAACGCCAGCGGGCATCCTGACGCTGCGCGCCCTGAAAGCCGAAAAGCTCCAAGCGCTTTTGGACGACCTCGTATGGGACGAAGCGTTGCTGGTCCAATTGAGCCCGGCCAGCTTCGAAATGCTCATGCGCTACATCCTGGACCGCGACCTTGACAAGCCCGCCTTCCACACGAAACTGAAAACACTCCACAACCCGAAACTCAGCCAAAACGCCATGTCACTCGCCGAACAATTCCGTGAAGAAGGTCGTCAGGAAGGTCGTCAGGAAGGTCGTCAGGAAGGTCGTCAGGAAGGTCGCCAAGAAGGACGTCAGGAAGGTCACGCAGAAGGTCTGCAAAGAGGTCTGATCTTCTCCAAGCAACAAGACATCCTCGAAGCGCTGGAAATCCGCTTCGAGCGAGTTCCGGAAGGCCTGCGCGAAGAGATCGAATCAATTATCGATTCCAAAAAACTCACACATCTGCTCCGCGCCGCCATCACGAGCCCCGACCTCGAATCCTTCGCTGTGGAGGTCTGAGTCGGCATATTCTGCCGCGCTTCGTCTTTTTGGAGGGTCAACCTCCGGTCAACCTCCGGCTTGACCCAAGATTGAACCGCTCTGCTATCACGCCGTTCGCTCCCCTTCTCTCCGATCCGTAGGCTACGAGCCGGAGGCCGCCGCTGACCCATTTGTGCGGCGGAGCCGCCACTGCATCCAGAAGAACCGCCGTCTTCGCGGCTGAAAAATGGGTCAAGCCGGAGGTCGACCCTCCAAGGGTTTCGCGCTGCCGTGCGAGCTCAAGCTGCAACCTTTCAAGGAGCGCATTGGTGAAAGAAAAGCCGCGTCCGCCTCGGCGTTCGTAGGGATGGATAACGATGCATTCCAACAAAAGCTTTCTTGCGGCCCCTGCTGTTTGCCTGGTCGCAAGCTCATTGTTTCAACCGAAGCCAACATTGATCCATGGCCGCTGACTTGATTCCCGCCACACGAGCGGAGGCTCTGCTTGCCTTGCACGATTTTATTGAGGGGCCGGTGTTGCATTATGCCCGCTTGCGAAATCATATCGCCGATCGGCATACGCATGTCTCAAGGCTCTCGGCGGCGATCGCGCACCGTCTCGTGACAGAAGCTGAAGTCCTCTCTGCGGTGCTGCGGGTTCATAAACCAACAACTGTTGAAAAGTTCATTCAAGAGGTCGTTTGGAGATCGTATTGGAAAGGTTGGCTGGAGCTTCATTCAGGTGTCTGGTGCGATTTTGCCGATGACGCCTCGGCCGGTGGCCCGCTCGCGGAGCGGCTGTGCGAGGGGCAAAGCGGCTGTGCGGCTATGGACGCCTGCGCACGCGAACTTGTCTCCACAGGCTATCTGCACAACCACACGCGCATGTGGTGGGCTTCATTTTGGATTCACCGTGCCGGTCTGCCATGGAAAGCCGGAGCTCGATTTTTCTTTGATCACCTCCTTGATGCAGACGCTGCCAGCAACACACTCTCTTGGCGCTGGGTTGCAGGCCTTCAAACCCCCGGTAAAACCTACCTCGTTCGTCGCTCGAACCTTGACTCCTACTGGCCCGACGCGCCCCCGGAGGGTTTGCATCAGCTGGAGGGCGAGCCATGCGTGAACATTCCACAGGATTCGGCGGATCGGTCTCTTCGGGGCATGGAAGATCTCCCCGAAGCGCCTGGAGACTCTGCCGCCGGATTACTCCTCCACGAGGAGGATTTCTCACTCGAATGCGGTCCCCTGAGCCGGTTTCACCCCGTGGAGGCCTGTTTTTGGAAAACTCCTCCGCGCTCCCGCATCCGTGCGGCTTGGTTGAATCGGGCGGTCGACGATGCCCGCGCGCGCGCAGAAAACCATTTTCAAAAAAACATTCCCGAGATTCAGGCGCTGGACGCCCTGAAAGATTGGGTTGAAAACCACGACCTCCGGCACATTGTTATGGCGGCACCATCAGTCGGGCCGGTGCGAGATTCTCTGAATCCGTTTCTTCATTGGTGCAGCGAATCTGGCATCGTCGTAACGCGTTTGCGGCGGCGTTGGGATGCGCGGGTTTTCCCTTGGGCCAAGGCAGGCTTTTTTCCGTTTTGGAACTCGGTGCGTCCGCAGTTGCCGGAACTCATCCTATGAAGGGGTGAAGTGTTCACTTTCTCCCTATTCACACTTCAGGTTGCCGATTTTTGATCAAAAGTGCCGGTGCTCGAATTGGCCTCGCCTGAACAAATGGGCGCTGACGGAGCAGCGCCCTCCATGGTGGGCAGAAACCGGAGTCCGTGGTAGATCGCCGGGAGAGCCAACATCCCCGTCGGCATTACAGACCTGTGCGAGCCGAGGAGGACTTCGGCGAACCATAAGAACAACCCCGAGGACATATGGACAAATGGCAATAAGTCCATTGGTTATCCTCTGCCGCGTTTTCTCATTCTCGATGAAATGAACATCTCGCATGTGGAGCGGTTTGTTGCGTATTTCCACTCGGCGATGGATGCTTCGACTTGGCCGCGCCCAACTCCGACGAACCACTCGCTCCAAGTTTTCGAGTTGGAGGTTCGTGTTTTTTTCGGGGATTCATCGTTGCTGCCTTCGCGAGGAGGCAGTATGGGAGGTGTTTGGATAAATGACTGATATCCTCCATTCCATCGCGGTCGCGTTTGTTGCGATGTTTCCCATGATCAATCCGATCGGTCACGCGCCGATGTTTTATGGCATGACCTCCGATGACACGCCTGAGCGGCGGAGAGTGATGTCGGGAAGGATCGGTCTTTATGTTTTTCTGATACTGACTGTCTCTCTGCTTTTCGGGAATCTTCTGCTGGGTTTTTTTGCTGTCACGATTGATGACCTGCGGATCGCGGGGGGACTTCTCGTGGCGCATTCCGGTTGGGCGATGTTGGGCAATCAAAGCCGCGTCACTCCCCACGAACACGCCGCCGCCGAAGAGAAGGAAGATATTTCACTCACCCCGATGGCGATGCCGATCCTTGCAGGGCCGGGCGCGATGAGTCTGGCAATCGGCCTCTCGACCTATGGCCAAACCTTTCCGCATTACATCGGCTTCGTGCTTGGGTTTGCCGCCATCGCGCTGCTCACCTGGATCAGCTTTCGCGAGAGCGATGCCATGGTGCGTGTGCTGAATGTGAATGCCATCGGAGCACTCAACCGCGTGCTCGGGTTGTTCATCCTCGCCATCGGAGTGAACATGGTCGTCAAAGGCGTGCTGGATGTCTTCCCGCGTTGATCGTGCCACTCCCCCGTGTCAGGTGTGTTCCGTGCCGCCATGGCGAGGTTTCACACGCGCCGCCCTGATGGCTGAGGCCGCCTGGACTCGAGGGTTTCGGCCTGGCGCGTCCTGCTCTGGAGGGTGATGTTCCCTCTCGTCAGGGCGATGTTTTCCAGTTATTTCATCGGTCGCCGATATCTCCTTCAACTCCCCAATCCTCCCAGCCTTCCGATCCCGCCGCCTGCTATACGGTCGGCACTCTCACTTACACGAAAATGGGTCTTGTGGCTCTTTTCGCCTGGTTGCTTTGGGGCGACCTTTGCTACCAGATGATGGAGGCGGTGACGCCTGCCATCATTCC
>JBJTGE010000369.1:0-4425 GCA_046093785.1 Spartobacteria bacterium | reverse complement strand
GGTTGTTGTAGCCTCTCGCGACATTCGCCACGTTGCTCAGCTTCGGCGCGGCAGCCAGAAGTTCCCGGTTCACCGCAAGTTCGTGCTGGTTGATGATCCCGAGAAGATCGGGCGCGAGTGCGAGGACCTCCTCGCGCGAGCACATGGGGCCGCCGGACGGGCCTTTGATGATTTCCTCCAACCCGAGCAAAGGCTCGAGATGGTCGTCGGGGACATAATTTGTGATGAGAACTTTTGGTTTCATGTTTTGATAAGAAATCAGGCGTGTTGCTCGAGAATTTTTCGTTGTCCCCTCACGGCAAGAATGGCCGCCTCATCTTCCGGGAGGATGTGGCTGCGCGCATCGAGACCCAGCGCGCGGAAGGCTAGTCGGTAAGGAGTGGCGATCGCTCCGGCGGCAGCCAAGACCAGCGGCAGATTTTTCGACAGCGCCGAGAGTTCGAATCCAATGAGCAGACCGCTGAGGAAGGACCCGTTGGACTCCGGACTTTTGCCATGAAGCAAGGCGCGGGTGCGCACCTTGAAAAGCGAGGAGGTCAGCGAGCCATGCGTTGACTCGTCGATGCCCTCGAGGAAGGCCGCTTCGTCCCAACCCGGGGCAACTGACTGGCGAAGGATGCCGTGCGATCCCAACAACGCATGAAGTTCGCCGCTCATGAAGGTGTGAAAGGCGACCATTGCGCCATTTTTCAAAACACAGTGCTTCGAATGCGTGCCGGGAAGAATCACCACCGCCTCCTCCTGCCCGATCTCGAGACCAAGAAGCTCGGTTTCCTCGCCACGCATCACATCCTCTTTGGAACGCACCCCGGAGATCAGGAAAGTGTCCGGCTCGATTTCATCCACCACGGCATCACTGCCATCGAGGCGAAACGGAAGTCGCGCATAGGGCAATTCCTTCCAACCAATACTGGATCCGGCCATACCAGAAATCACCACCGGCTTGGGCGCTCCCATGGCGTGCATCGCCGCCGCAAGGGCCTCGCGAAACTCCTGCGGAGAATTCAATGACGAAGCCCCCTGCCCGCTGCGGGTTTCTTTTACGACGGCATCCTCGCGCACAATCCGCACGCGGAGATTCGTGGTGCCCCAATCGCAACTGGTGAAGTCAGGTTTCATACAGCAACCTTCACCACGATTTTGGTGAAAGGCTGGCCTTCATTGGCTGTGAGAGCATGGACATCAGCGGGAAAAAAGACCACGAACTGTCCCTGTCGAACATTCAGCCAACAAGCCGGGCGGTCTTTGTAAAACTCGACATCCTTTTTTTCATCATAGCCCAGTGGAGTGCGGCTCTCGGCGAGCGGCATCCAGCCCATGAGATCCTCGCCTTCGACGCTGTATTGAATGTCGATGTAGCGGCGATGCGTCTCCATGCGGTCATCCTCTCTCGGCTTGCCGAAGCCTTTCATCACGACAGCAAAAATGTCATCACCCTCGATGTCGATGCGTCCCTCGGGCAGGTCGGCCTGCAAGACCAACTCACGCAAACGCGCGAAGGCTTTTGGAAAATGCGGATGCAGCGCCTCGGCGGCTGCGGAGTTTTGCAATGTGTCTAATATCATGTTGTCGCTTTGTTTTGAAAAATTTCACCACTCGGTCACCGAGCCGTCCTTGCGAGTGAACTCTGGCGTGTTCCAGAGCCCGTCGAAAACCAACTTTTCGAGTTTTTCCTCATCCACCTCGACGCCCAGTCCGGGCTTGTCGGGAATGAGTGCATAACCTTGCTCGACCTGGATTGGTTCCTTGAGAATCCCCTCGCCCAGCGTGAGGTGTTCCTGGCAGAGGAAATTCGGCGTGCAGGCATCGAGTTGCAGGCAGGACGCCAAGGCGACCGGCCCGAGCGGGCAATGCGGGGCGATGACGATGTCGTGAATCTCGGCCATCGCAGCAATTTTGCGGGCCTCGAAGATGCCGCCGACATGTGAGATGTCAGGCTGGATGATGGACACCGATTGACTGTGCAGCAGGTCGCTGAAGTCCCAGCGCGTAAACAAACGCTCGCCGGCGGCGATTGGAATGGTCGTGGACTCTTTGATTTCCCTCATCGCCCGTGGGTTGGTCGGCAGCACGGGTTCCTCGATGAACATCGGGCGAAACGGCTCGAGCACGCGGCAGAGCTGCTTTGCCACCGCCGGAGTGCAGCGGCCGTGAAAATCGAGCGCCATGTCGATGTCGTTGCCCAGCGTCTTGCGAAGGTTCGCGACGGTCTCGACGACTTCGTCGATGAAACGCGGTATCTCGATCGGCTCGCAAGCCGGCACGGGCACGAATTTGTAGGCCGTGAAATCGCGGTCGCCCACCGCTTTGGCCACCTCTGAAACATAGTCGCCAGTGCCCGCGATGTTGAGCCAGCCGTAGAGGCGAATCCTGTCGCGCACGCGACCACCGAGCATCTCATGCACCGGCAATCCCGCCGCCTTGCCTTTGATGTCCCACAATGCCTGCTCGATGCCTGAAAGGGCCGAGGTCATGATCGGCCCGCCGCGATAAAAACCACCGCGATAGCATCGCTGCCAGAGGTGCTCGATGCGCGTTGGATCCTCGCCGATGAGGATACGGCCGAGTTCATGCACCGCCGTCTCGACCGTGCGGGCACGGCCTTCAAGCACCGGCTCACCCCAGCCGACAATGCCGGCATCGGTGTGGATTTTCAGAAACAACCAGCGTGGCCGGATGTGAAAGGTTTCGAGCTTGGTGATTTTCATAAAATTTTAGGGGCCTTGCAGGTTCGCCACACTTCACGCATGGCGCGCGGCGAGCATGCGGCGGCATCCTTCACGGATGAAGAGCGTGTCGAGACCGCATGGGAGAAAACGGAATCCTTGGTCCAGGCGACGGCGCACTTCCGCCGGGTCCACCGGCACCACATGAAGACCTGGTGCCACGCCGCTCTCCAGGCACGCCTCCAGAATCGAAGCTTGGGCTGCCAAAACATCAGGGTGGTCGAGTTGACCGGCCAAGCCCATCGAGGCCGACAAATCATACGGCCCGATCAGCGCGGCATCGATGCCCGGCGTGGCGAGAATCGCCTTCGCGTTTCGCACGGCATCGACATGCTCGAGCATCACTACCACCACGACATCGCGGTTGTGGGAGGAAAAGTATTCAGCGAAATGACTCCCAAAACCCGTCGCGCGGCACAGCGAGGCTCCACGCACGCCATCGGGCGGAAATTTCGCAATCGCCACCGCCTTGGCGGCCTCCTCTGGCGTGTTGACCGATGGCACAATGATGCCGGTAGCGCCCAGATCGAGGACCTGCTTGGCAAGGTCTGCATCACAGGATGGAAGGCGCGCCAGGAGGTCGCATCCCGTTCCTTTCGTGGCAAGGGCGGCATGATAGAAATCACTCCGCGAAGTCGGCGTGTGTTCCATGTCGACACAGACGAAATCAAAGCCCTCACCGGCCATGATTTCGACGATGGCCGCATGGCCAGTCAGTGTCCATGCGCCGAAAACCGATTGTCCGGCGCGAAGTTTATTTTTGGTTGCTGGCATATGGGATGGTGAATGGGCGGTTGATCAAGATTGATGGATCGAGAGGCTTTTCCGACCGCACTCACTCACGAGCAAGGCGCGGGAGTGAATCGCGACTTCGCTCACGCATGCCGACACAGCGGCTTCCGAGGCGCCATTGATGTCGCGCAGCGCGGGATTGTAACGCCCCCAACCGAACTGGCGCTCGTCGCCGCCGTCGCAGAGGACTCCATTGATCACAAACAGAATCAACTTCGGCCCACCGTCGATGATCACGCTGACATGATTTGTCTCAACGGGGTCCAAACAATCGGAGTCACTCGCCCAAGAGCTAACCGTGCGTCCATCCGAGAGCACAGCTTCGATGCGCCCGTTTGAGATGGCGCGCAGGAGAATCCCCGCGCCCTCGGCGTTGCGGCTGTCGAAAAGGACTTCGCCTTCATCCGGCAGTCCATCGACGGAGAACTCCAAGGTGATACCGGCACGCGGGTCTTTTGTTCCGCAAGTGAAGGACTGAAAATCACGCTCAAGCAGGTTGGGCATCGGATTGAGAGGCATGTGCCAAGCGTCGTTCGCATGGCGCGAGGCATGTTGAGCCGGCTCGACTTTGCGCGCGGCGCCATCGTCGAACGGACTGAAAATCCGCTCCAGGAAATCCGGATCCAGAGCGTGGATGCGGGCATTCATTTTATCCGTCTCGGTGACCCAGACCTTTCCGTCCTGTTCGACAAGGTCCGGGTAGCTCATGCGAACCATGTGGTCGTCGTCGTAAAGCAGGATTTCGGGCTGCGTCCACTCGAGCACTTTGCCATTCGGCCCGTCGATTTCGCGGCCTGCGCTGATCCAAACCGGATTGCGGTCATCGTAGGGCGAGCGTCCGTTCACGGGCGAGAGGCCGTTGGGCAGGGAGGAATGGCCGCCCAAGGCACGAATGAACGCACCGCCG
>JBJTGE010000368.1:0-4647 GCA_046093785.1 Spartobacteria bacterium | reverse complement strand
GCTTGATCCGCAGCAAAGCCTGCACCATTCCCTCGGCGGGTTTGGAAAACTCCAGCCCGCTGCCAGCCGGGCAGGCGTCTTCGATCCGGGCGCGCACGCTCGCCAGGCCGACATTGTCTTTCCATGTGGCGGGGTCTGAATTTGGTGGCGCGGTGTTTCGGACGCACACAACAAGGTCGCCGGCTTCCATGCGCGCATGGAGTTCCACCCTGCCAAAGCCATCATCCACTCCATGCTTCACCGCGTTTTCCACGAGCGGTTGCAGCAGCATGGGCGGCACCAAAAATCCACGGGTATCCGCATCCGCGCTGACGCTCCATTCCAAGCCCTCCTCGTAGCGCATTTTCTCCAAGCGCAGCGTCTCGCGAATGATGTCCAGTTCCTCGGAAAACGGAATCAGCGCTTCTTTGGATAGGTCCAATGTTTTCCTCAGGAGCTGTGCAAGCGAGGTCACGCCTTCCTGCGCCGCATCCCTGTCCGAGCAGATCAGGCCATGGATCGCGTTGAGGCAATTGAAGAGAAAATGTGGATTCACCTGGGCCTTGAGGCGCTCCAATTCCGCAGTCTTCTGCGAGGCCACAGCCTGCAGCACCTTCTCGCGCTGCTGCGACTCCGCGCCTGCCGCTATGAGCAGACCCGTGGTGGCGACAATCGCGATGAATGCCTCGATTTGCCAGATCGTGCCGGCCATGGAACTCGAAAAAAACGGCCCGCAACCGCGACTGGTGAAGGTCGCCGCCGTGAAGACGATGAGAAGCACAGAGAGCGCGGCGACAGGCAGTCCCCGACTCAGTGCGACCCAGACTAAAAAGGGAAATGGCAAATACGCCAGCGCTTGAGTGGAAGCCGTTGTGGAGGGCTTTCCTTGAAAAGCCAACCACGCCGCGAGGAAGACGCAGCCAAGTTGGACGAGGCTCGCCGCCACATCATGAAACCGCGTCGCCTTTGGCCCAAACCGCCCGCTCGCCATCAGCAAAACGACCGGTGCCACGACGACCGTCCCCGCCGTGTTCGTTGCCCAGTAGATGCTCGCCACAGACCACAGGCCCGCTGGCGGCATCATGCCGGAAATCACAAGGCACCCCGCGCTCCAAAGCCCCGCCACGCCCATGGGAACGGCCGCACCGAGCCCCGCGAGCAGGAGCACATCCCGCGTCGATGAGAGCCGGATATCAAACCGCGACCTCGCCAGCAACGCCGCGCCTGCACACACGGCAGCTGTCATTCCCGCCGGAGCCAGAATCGTGAAAATCCACGGATTTCCCGCTCCCAGGCTGCTGAAAAAAAGCGGCAGAAAAATTCCCGGCAACACCTGCGGACCGAGCAGCAGAGCGAACGCCAGCGCGACACCTCCCGCCGGCCAAATCGGAGAAAACACCGCATCGGCGTTTGCAAAAAGCCTCGCCGATCCCATGGCCGTCAAATAAACCGCTGCCGCGACAGTCGCGTTGGCCAAAATGACTTTGCCTGCTTGCCTCAGTGGGGAAATGGCCGACACGCGGGATTGGTTAACCTCTTGCTCCGGCCATTGCAAACCCTCTTCGTTCCGCAACCCACCGCAGCAGAGCAAAGAGTTTCCTGTTTACGCGCATCAAGCGTTCTCGTATGAACGCATTTGTTTTGAAAATGAGCCGCCCCGCCGCTTTGAAATAGAATGAAGCTCCTCTTGCTATTGATAGCCGCCTTTGCGGTTGTTTCGTGCGCTCCTCGGCGCGAGTTCGTCCGGTTTGAGGATGCTGGCACATTTCGACCCGGGCCGGGGCAGGGCGATCGGCGGGTTGGTCCACCCGATGGCGAGTATGATTCCTACGAACTGATCGACCACGGTGCCCCGAATCACGGCATCGCGCCGATGTATCAACGCTATCAGCAGCCAACTTACAATGCCGGCTACCCGCAGGTGGTCGAAACCTACGATCCGTATGGAAATCCCCAGCGCGTCATCATTCCGAACCCCTGGTAAACGATCGAAAACGCAAAAAACCAATCTTTCAACGAACGGTCGTTTCGCACGGTCGAACGGCAATTATCCCACGACGAGCGGCTGTTTTTTATTCGCAAGATGTTGAATAACAGGCTCGCAAATTTGACCTGAAAAAAATCCCGCTTACCATGTTCCCAACCCTGCAAAATCTATGAAAAAAATCATACTCCTCGTCTCTGCCATCACCCTCGCCTTGGGAACCCTCGCGCAAGCCGGTTCCTGGGGATTCACCCTCGGGGATGGCTCCGGCTTCTACTACAACAATACCAAGCGCCAATGCGCCCCCGTTTACTCTGTGCCTGTTTATGCCGCCCCCGCGCCGGTTTATTACACGCGGCCTGTGACCTATTATCAGCCGCAGACGGTTTACATGCAGCCCTACCAGCAGGTGCGCCCCGCGCCGGTTTACTATTCGCAACCGACCGTTATCTACAGCCAACAGCCTGTGATTTACCGCGAATCCTACGGCAACTGCGGCAATCGCCAGCGTGTCAGCTATCCGAACCGCTGGTGATCCCCATCCCGACTTCATGAAAAAAATCCTCGCCGCAACTCTTCTCCTCACCACCATGTCACTCCACGCCGACGGCATCATCGCCGTCCTCAAAAATCCCTCCTCCGTCGAACGCCGCGATGCCAAGACGGGCTCGTTCAAAGGCTCGATCTCCGTGAGCAATGCGATTTCCGTCGGCTGCGATGGCGAAACGATTGCCGTGCTTTTGGCAAATGGAACCGTGAACCGCTACAACGCCCAGACCGGTTCCTTCCAAGGCTCCATCTCGGTCAGCGGCAAGCCCACAGCCGTCCAAGTGAGCGGTGGAGTCATCGCCGTGACAACCGAGCGCAGCTTGAATCGCTACAACGCAAAAAGCGGCTCGTATATGGGTTCGAGTTCGCTGTAGTTTCTTCTCCTCTTTTTGACCTATGAAAAAAACCCTCCTTTCGTTGATCTGCCTGGCCGGCTCCGCATTCCTCACTTCCTGCACCACAATCACCGTGGACGCACCGCAACCCGCCGAGTTGAGCTTGGGCCGTGGCGCGCGGGTTTCGATCGTGCCCGAAGCCGGTTCCGATGCCGGTGAGATGGCGCACGCGCTGTTCCAGCTTTTTGCCAACCAAGGATACTATCAACTCGTGGACCGGGCGAATCTCGGTCAGACGATCAACGAGCGGCAGTTTCAAAGGATGAGCTTTGTGGAAAATCGCGGCGGCGGCCGGATCAAAGGCGTGGATGCCTTCATCTATCTCCAAGCCGAGGGCCTGTCTGGCTCGACGAGCGACTCGAGTTCCTACACCAACAAGGAAGGTCAAACTTTCTACAGTTACACAACGCGAACCACCGCCAACTACATCGCCAATTACCGCGCTGTCCTGACGTCCTCCTCTCAGATCGCCGGCGGACGCCGCATCGAGTTGAGCGACTCGCGGTCGGCCTTCTCGTCGGATGGCTACCCCGCCGCACCCGATCCGTATCCGCTGATTCAAAACATGCGCAACAAGGCAGCGGAGCAGATTTTTTCGAGCCTGCATCCGAGTGTGCTGAAAATCCGCCGCGTCATCGGCGGCACCAAGAGCGTCTCTTCCAAGGAGGCCGTCCGCCTTGCAAATGCCGGCCTCTGGCGCGAAGCCACCGCATCCGCCGAACGCGGTGTGCAGGAGATGCCCTCAGACCCCGAGGCCAGATACATCCTGGCGATCATCTATCAGGGAACCGGCCGCTACGCCGATGCCGAGGGCGTCTTGAAAGAACTCATCGCCATGTCTCCAAATGGAAAATACGCCACCGCCTTGCGTGAAAACCAGGTTGTGTGGGCAAATGCCGCCCGCTTCCAGCAGCAGATGTGATCAGAAATTAACCACAATCGAGCACCGGGGGAGGGGCAAGAAAGAGCAACCGAAGGTTGGCCCAAAGCGCGAGAGAGTGGGAACGAACGAGTCAAAGAACACGGAGCACACAGAGTGGAAAACAGAGGAAAATGGGGACGCCCGATTTGTTTGCCATGCCTTTTGGCGCTTGCTCTCTCGTGTTTGATTTCTGGCAATCTCGAAGCCCGCGATCCCGCACTGGCAGTGATCGCCGAGGATTTGAGCGGTGAGACCGACTCCGGCGGGCTTGAGATGGTGGAGTCCCTCGCCGAGGCGGGAGTCATGGAGACCGATGGCGTCGCGCTCGTGAGCCGCCGCCATCTGGAGAAAATCCTCGCCGAGCAAGGCCTCGCCTACAACAACATCGTCAACGACCGTGCCCGTCTCGGCCGTCTCGCCGGAGCGGATCTTTTGCTCGTCGTGAGTATCACAAAAAACCGCATCACGCAGACCCGTGAGAGCGTTTCCGCCTACGGCATGACGGAAAACATCGTCCGCAGCCGCAGCGATGCGGGCATCACCATCAAGGCCCTCGAGGTCGAGAGCGGACGCATCGTCGCCCAAAGACAGTTTGTGAAACGCACAGACAACCGCCGCGCCTTGGATGCCTGCGCCGCCGAGATGAAATCCGCTTTGTCCGAAATCCCCTTCGGCGACCTCTCCGCCTCCCGAAACGAAGAGCTTCCCCGCCACAAGGTGCTCATCAAACCAACTTCCGGTGGACAAGAAATCCAAGGCCTCGACCTCTTCATCGACGGCAACTTCGTCGGCAACACACCGATCACCACCGATGTGGA
>JBJTGE010000367.1:0-2007 GCA_046093785.1 Spartobacteria bacterium | reverse complement strand
GGCGTTGGCGCTCTCCTACCAAGCTTGGTTATCCCTCCTAGAATTGGATAGATGCCAGCAATGAATCCCCTCCTCCTTTTACCAAACCGTTGAATTGAATAATTTATACTCAGAATAACATATGGACTTATTGCCATTTGTCCATAGGTTATCGGAGTTGGTTTGCGGGCATGGAATGGGGCGACGAGATTGGATTTGTAGCGGCTGTCTGTGACTGTCGGTTTCTCTGCACCCAGGAACGCTGAGGTCCTCCTCGGCCCGAATCCTCTCCCCACTCGTGAAAACTCGTGTTTGAAGAAGCTTGGATTCAATCCGCAATAAACTTTGCAGCAATGATTTTCAGCAAAATGGAAGAAAATGAACACTGACCCCCAGTTTCTGGGGTTAAATTTCCTTTAAGGATAATTCTTGGCGGATTTCTGCCAGCGTGCGTCGATGGCTTTGCAATTCACGAATCCGTTGCACCCGATCCACCGCCTCGGGTCCAAAGAGTTGATATCCCGCCTCCGTCGTATCCGCAGGCTCCAGCAGGCCCTGCTTCATCCAGTGCCGCAGTGTGGCAAGGGTCACGCCGGTTTTCTTGGCCAGATCTCCGATGCGAAGGAGGTCCGACGAGGCGACAGCGGCGGGCGCCTCACCGCCCAGAGCTTGGAAGTAGATCGCAAACGACCGCTCCACGCTCCGGGAAATGATTTTCAAGTAGTCCTCCTTGCTCCCGCCGAGTTGGGCTTTTTCGAGGGATTTCAAATAGGGAATCCGGTCCCTTGTTCGGATCAGCGCCGGGGGATAGCCGTTCTGAAGAAGAATCAGGTTCATCAGCAAGCGCGCCGTCCGGCCATTTCCATCGATGAAGGGATGGATCGTCACCAAGCGATAGTGGGCTTCGGCGGCGATTTCGACCGGGTGGCTCCCAGACATCGCAAGCAAATCCCTGAAAAACTCGGACATCCATGCTGACACCTTGGCTGGATTCGGTAGGACGACTCTCGAACCCGAAATCCGGACCGGGATCGAGCGATAGCGCCCCGCATTTGCATCATCGATGCCCCGAAGAATCATGGCGTGAAGGTCCAACAGAATATGCTCCGTGAGGCTTGCGACCGGCGAACGCGCGATCTCCAGCACCTTGCGAAGCGCAGCCGCATGGTTTGTGGCCTCCAAATGCTCCACCAACGACTTCCCGCCCACCGTCAAGCCCTTCTCCACCACCACTGCCGTCTCAAGTCGGGTCAGCGTATTGCCCTCCAGAGCGTTGCTGGTATAGGTCAGTTCGATCAAAAACCACTGCTCCAAGTTTTTGAGAACTTCTGGAGGCAGGGGGCGAGATTCATCGAGCCGCCGTTTTTTCTGGGTCAGGGAATCAAGATTCATGGGCAAACCATAAACCATCACCTAATGGTTGCAATTATTTTGCTGAGCCCGAATGCCACGCCCATACGAACTAGGGAGAGCCCCGACTCCTGCCAATCGCCGATAGCATTTGGACTTCTTGTGGAGACGGGACTTGGCTGCGCGGGAGGGTCTCGGGGAGCGCGCCCGCCCTCGGGCGCACCGCCACGCGCCCTCGCGGGGTGATTGGGAAAAAATGCGGCCGAAGGCCGGTGGAAATTGCTGGATGTCGGGCGCGGGGCGCCCCCAACTGCGCCCGAGGCGATCTCCGGAACTCAAATTGTGGCGATGTAGTGGCATTTTCTACCACACCTTCCACCAAGGCTTGTCGTCGCTTTTCGCGTCGCCTTGCGCGGTGGGCGTGGTTGAGCCTGCCCCGCTGGCATTAAAGGCGAGGAGGTTTTCGGTGGAGCGGTCGAGTTTTGCCCGGCCGCTGGTGGCTTTGGTGACTTCTTGGCCGAGGCCGATGTTATCGAGGCGGGTTTCCACATCGAGGACGCTGATGCCTTGCGAGTCGAATTCGCGGGGCCAGACGGCGCTGATTTTTTTCGTGTCGGCGAAGTCGGTTTGGATTTTTTGGAAGTCTTCGGAGCTGATGCCTGGGAACGCTGAGGTCCT
>JBJTGE010000366.1:0-5142 GCA_046093785.1 Spartobacteria bacterium | reverse complement strand
TTAGAAGCCCATCCGTGAAGCCGCCGCCTGACGCGCCATCGCAGCGCGGGACATCATGAGTTCGCCAGCCGTGACCTCGCGCTGGCCGAGGGATGAGGCGCATCCGGTGCAGAGGTAGTCGTAGATTTCCTTGTCGGGCAGAACGAGAAGAAGCTTCTCGCGCACCGGCATGGCGGTAGCGCATTTCTTGCAATAGAGCGACGAGGCGCGAAGGCTTTCAAATTGCTGCATGGGTCAGACGGATTTTAGGTGGTTGTTTTTGTAGACACTAAATCCACCTGTCCTCTGGATCAACCTTCGCGGCGCGGCTCGAATCGCGATTGTGCTTGCCAGACCAGTATCGAATTGGTTTTTCGAGGGCCTCATTCAAAAAACACCATGTCCGTCACAACCATTCTTTCCATCCGCGCCCGCCAAATCCTCGACTCGCGCGGCAATCCCACCATCGAAGCCGACGTCGAACTCGCCGGCGGAGCTATTGGCCGTGCAGCAGTTCCCAGCGGTGCCAGCACAGGGGAGCACGAGGCGGTGGAACTTCGCGATGGAGACAAGGCCAGCTACCTCGGCAAAGGCGTGACCAAAGCCGTTGCGAATGTTTCCAAACGTCTCACTCCCGCTCTGATCGGTCTCGATGCGGCGGATCAGGTGTCGGTGGATAAAACCATGCTTGCCGTGGACGGCACGCCAACCAAAAAGAAAGTCGGAGCCAACGCCATCCTCGCCGTCTCCCTTGCGACCGCGAAGGCCGCTGCCGCACAAGTTGGGCAACCTCTTTATAAATATCTCGGCGGACCAAACGCCAAGGTGCTTCCCGTGCCGATGATGAACATCCTCAATGGCGGCGCGCACAGCGATGCTCCGATTGATTTCCAGGAGTTCATGATCGTGCCGAAAAACTTCCCGACCTTCTCCGAGGCTCTCCGTGCCGGCACCGAGATTTTCCATGCGCTCAAGATCGAACTCAAGGGCCGCAAGCTCTCCACCGCCATCGGTGACGAAGGTGGATTCGCGCCGGCCCTATCCAGCGCCGAGGATGCCCTCGACTCCATCGCCAAGGCCGTGAAAGCCGCCGGCTACAAATTCGGCAAGGATGTCTTCATTGCCCTCGATTGCGCCTCCAGCGAGTTCTACGACTCCGCCAAGAAAGCCTATGTCTTCAAGAAGTCCGATGGATCGAAGCGCAGTGCCGATGAGCTCGTCGCCTACTACGCGGGCCTCTGCAAAAAATATCCCATCATCTCGATCGAGGACGGCTGCGCCGAAAACGACTGGGTCGGCTGGAAAAAACTCACCGATGCGCTTGGTTCGACCACCCAGCTCGTCGGCGATGACCTCTTCGTCACCAATGTGGAATTCCTCCGCAAAGGCATCGACCAAGGCGTGGCAAACTCGATCCTCGTCAAAGTGAACCAAATCGGATCGCTCACCGAGACCCTCGACGCCATCGAACTCGCCAAGGAAAACAAATACACAGCCGTCATCAGCCACCGCTCCGGCGAGACCGAGGATGTCACCATCGCCGACATCGCCGTCGCCACAAATGCAGGCCAGATCAAGACCGGTTCACTCTGCCGCACCGACCGCGTCGCCAAATACAACCAACTCCTCCGCATCGAAGAGGAACTCGGCGACAACGCCATCTACGGCGGCAAAATGCGCTAAAAAAAGCGCGCCTCTTATTATCTCGCGCCAAGGGGCACGATCTTCAAATCGCGCTCCTTGTTTTTTTCCCGGGTGGGAAGATCAATCTCGAGGGGCACGGTCTTGGATCGTGCCTTTCGCGTTTTCGAGTTCTTTGCGTTGTGCTGGCGTGAGGTTGCCTTTGAGTGCGGCGTTGTAGTTTTCGAGGGCTTGTGGGGCGAATCCGCGTTTTGCCCAGGCTTGGGCGAGGTGGATGTGGATGATCGTTGGCTCCTCTTTTTGCTTTTGGGCGAGGGCGAGGAGTTTTTCCAGGGCGGCGATTTCGGTGGCGGGGTCGTTGTCCTCGCGGGAGATTCGCGCCTGCAGCCAGAGCACGGAAGGGATGTTTGCAGAAAGGGCGGATGATTCCTCGGCGGCACCAGAGATGTTGCCGGTCTCGAGAAGGGCGAGGGCGAGGAGGTAGCGGGCCTGTGTGGAGGAGGGGGCCTCTTTGAGAGCGAGTTCAGCCTCTTTTTTTGTTGCGGGCCATTGCTTGAGCGCTGCGGCGAGTGTGGCGGATTTCGTAAGCACGAGGGGATCGCGCGGCGCGGTCTGGCGGGCTTTGGACATCCACTCGCGGGCCTCTTTGTTTTCTCCGAGGAAGTGCATGACCATGGCGGTCTGGGCATCATGAAGGGCGGTGTCCCGCTTGTTGGCAAACATGGGGTCGGCGGATGAGGTGTCTGAAGGTTCCTTGCCTCGTCGATAGAGCAGACCTTGGTTGTCAATTTTCGCAAGATGCCACCCGGGAGATGAGTTCAGCATTTCAACGAGTGGAAGGGAGTCTTCCAAGGGGACGGCGAGAAGGATGGATTGAAAGGGAGTGTTGCGATCCTCCTCGCGCCAGCGCACTGGCGAGGCGGCGAGTTCCTGGATCGACCGGGCATCGGGCGCGCGCGACGCGAGGTCCGGCGAGAGAAGGCGCGCTGACGAAAGGGCAGGGGCGTTAAGAAAAACGCGGCCCTCGCCGGCTTGCTCCAACAAATCCACGGGAGCCAGTAGCCGGATGTCCCGAATGTCACTCCGCGAGGCTTGGAATGCCTCGAAGGCAGCGAGTCCTGCGACGAGAAACGCGCTAACGAGCAGTCCCCATTGGGCGCGCTTTTGAAAGCGAGTCGGGAGTTTTTGAGAAATCCACCTGATAGCCAAAAAGCCCGCAAAAACCGGGACAGCCACGCAGAGCGCTCGGGCGGCATCCACTCCCGGCATTCCTGCGAGCGCAAAGCCGACTGCGGCGAGGCGATCCAGCCATCCCGCGTCCCCCGCACACCCTGCCATGGCGGCTCGCAGGCTCTCGGCACGGGAAAAAAAACAAGGGGAGGCCACCGCCACGGCTGCCAAGGCTCCTGCTACGATGGGGAGCCTGAATTTGCCTTTCACCGGAGAATGATCGTTTGCCATGTGCGTTTACGCCAATAGAGTCCTCCCCATGCTCGGCAAGACAACCCTCGTCGCAATTATCACTATGAGTCTTTTTGGATTTGGCAGCAAAGTAAAAGCCCTCGAGGCCGGAGCGCCCGCTCCCGTGCCTGTCGCGGTGGATCAGGATGGCAAGTCTTTCGCGTTTGCGGATGTCTATGCCAAGGGCGTCACACTGGTTTATTTCTATCCGAAAGCGGACACCCCGGGTTGCACGGCACAAGCTTGCTCGCTGCGGGATTCCTTTGAATCGCTCAAGGCGGAAAACCTGCAAATCGTCGGCGTGAGTCGCGATACGCCCGCCTCGCAGAAAAAATTCCAGCAAAAATACAATCTCCCGTTCAGCCTCGTGGCGGATGCCGACGGCAAGGTCGCCGAGGCTTTTGGGGTGGGGGGAGTGATGGGCCTTCCGGTGAGCAAAAGGCAATCGTTCCTGATCAAGGATGGGCGCGTTGTTTGGATGTCGCCATCGGCCAAAACCGGCGAGCATGCGGCGGAGGTGCAGGCCGCTCTCGACGCGCTCAAGTAATCGCAGATCTCAGCGCGGTGTGCCTTTGAGAATGGCGCGAACCCCCGCCTCGTTGCCCTGGAAGAGAATCAGGAAGCACATTTCTTTTTCCCGGCTCAATGCGACGGCGTATTCCGGATCGATCTGGGCCGTGCGCCACTCTCCTTCGGGAACAATGATATTCCACGGTGCGGCGCTGAAGACGGCCAGTTGAGCGTTCAGTGCGGGCAGTCCCACGACAGCGAGGGGTTGTTTTTCAAACTCCAGAATGCCGGCGGAGTCCACCTTGCCGCCGAGCAGAAAGGGGGGGGTCTTGAACCCGTCGAAGCCTTTCAAGACAAACCAATCCTCCAACTCCTCGGCAGGAACTGCCACTTCTTGGAAAGCCGCGTTCTCCGCATTCAAGAGGGCTTCCGCGATTTCCAATCCATCGGGAGGAAATGCCGCCGGCCGGCCAAGGAAGTTCCAGATGAGCACAAAAATCAAAAGCACAAATCCGATGATCACCGAAATGATCGCCGGGTCGCGCGGGTTGAAATGCCGCGTCGGAATGGACTGAACCTGCGCGGCAAATCCGGACAAGGCCTCGTCCGGGACCTCGATTTCCTTGAAGGCCGTCCGCAGGCTTGCGTCGATGAGTGACTGTTTTTCGTAGTCCGCCTGGAGTTCAGGAGATTTGGCGAGCGCCTTCAATGCGCTTTGCATCACGGGCGGGACATCGCCGTTTGGATCGTCCACATGGCAGGTGAGAATGCGGCGTGCTGCAGCGGGTCTCATGGGCGGGGCACCTCCAGTTTTGAAAACTCTTCGCGCGCGGCTGTGAGGATGGCGGGAAGTTCCTTCTCGGTTTTGCCAATAATGACGGCGACCTGGTCGGCATCGAAAAGCCTGAGATGCAAGAGTGCGAGCGCGCTGCGGCCCGGTTCCCGGATTTTGTGCAATCCGGCCAGCATGGAGTATTTCTCCCCGGCGGGTTCGCTTTGACGCGGGATTTTTTGCCCCTCGCGAAAGAGCATCGCAAAAAACAAACGGCGCCGCCTCCTCGAGGAAACCAAGTCGTTTCGAGCAGCCACACCCTGCAGCGCCCTCGAGACCATTCCCGTCGCCTCCTCCTCCCTGCCAGTCAGGACAAAGGCATAAATCCAGCCCGAACGCAGGAATCGCCATTCTTTAGGGAGGTTCGTCATTTCGTCTTCTTGTAGGGGGAGAGTCAATCGATCTCAAGCCCGCATTCACCGCAAGAGGGATCGTGTTTTCCTGGGGGCGGTTGGGAAATTACGCATTGCGCAAAAATTGGTATCATTCATAGAACCACATGTGCATCTTGTGCTTGATGCCTGTGTCATCGTTGCTGCCCTGCGTTCCAAGCAAGGAGCTTCAAATAAGATACTGCGCTGCGTTGCCTTGGGAACTCTTTCGATGTCGATTTCTGTGTCTGCAATATTCGAGTATGAGGATGTTTTGCGCAGGAAAGATAAAATCCCTGGATACTCCGCCAGTGAACTCCAGAGATTTCTCAATGACATTTGCGCTTT
>JBJTGE010000365.1:0-11219 GCA_046093785.1 Spartobacteria bacterium | reverse complement strand
CCGCACAACGCGAGGCCCTCGAGCGTTTCGCCGAACTCTGCGGCGAGGAGAACAACCCGATCCACAAAAGCTTCTACGACCGCATCAAGTCGTTCTTCGCCTGATGCCATGATCCTCTCCACCGCCCAGATGCTCGAAGCGGAGAGGATCGCCTTCTCCGCCGGAGCCACGGCGGAAGGCCTAATGGAAATCGCCGGCCGCGAGGCAGCCCGCCTCGTGCGCCAGTTTCATCCGATGCCCGGTCGGTGTGTGGTGTTTTTTGGAAAAGGCCACAACGGAGGCGACGCGCTCGTCGCAGCCCGCTATCTCGCCGAGGCCGGATGGTCCATCGAACTGCAAAAAATTTTCCCCGACGCCGACCTCGCGCCGCTCACCGCGAAACAACTCGGCCGCATCTGGAAAACCCGTTCCGAAGGCAATCGGCCGCTCGTTGTTCTCGACGGTCTCCTCGGCATCGGAGCCTCCGGCGAACCCCGCGAGCCAGTCGCCGCCGCGATTCACCGCATCAATGCCCTGCGCGCCGCCGAGGCCGCATGGGTTCTGGCGTTGGACATCCCCAGCGGTCTCGGGTCCCAAGTCTGCGTGCAGGCAGACGCCACCGCCGCCATAGGGTTTGGGAAAACCCAACTCGTCGCGGATGCCGCCACGCACTTCGTCGGGAGGTTGGCTGTGATTCCCCTGCCAGGCGTGCACGCGCCTTCGGATGCCGACCAGGCCGAGATTCTTCAATCCACAAATCTCCGCAGCCTGATGCCTCCGCGCGGCTTCGATATCCACAAGGGCCAGTGCGGCCGAGTCGCCGTGATTGCCGGTAGCCAAAAATACCCCGGCGCCGCCCGCCTCTGCTCAGCCGCCGCCGTCAAGGCTGGCGCCGGACTTGTGACTCTCTTTGTTCCTCCGGAGATTGCGCCGGTTCTCTCCTCTGCCGTCATTCCAGAAGTGATGGTCAGTCCCGTCGGCGACTTGTGCGAAATCCTCGATCAAAAATTCGACGCCGTCGCCATCGGCCCCGGGCTCGGACGCGAGCGCGACGAAATGGTCCGCGACTTCCTTTCCGGGTGCCCCATGCCCTGCGTCATCGACGCCGATGCGTTGAACGCCATTTCCTCCGACCCCTCTTATCTCAAAAACAACCCCGCCCCGCGCCTCCTCACGCCGCATCCCCTCGAGATGGAACGCCTCTTCCCGCAAAAGACCCGCACCCGTCGCGAGTGGCTCGAGGCCTTTGTCGGCGAGTATCCCGTGACCCTCCTCCTCAAAGGCGCCCGCACCCTCATCGGCCAGCACGGATTCCCGTCCGCCTACAACACCACCGGCCATCCTGGCATGGCCACCGGCGGCATGGGCGATGTCCTCACCGGCGTCGCCGCCGCACTCCTCGCCCAAGGCAAAACTCCCCTCCAATCCGCAAAACTCGCCGCCTGGCTGTGCGGACACGCCGCCGAACTCGCCCTCCGCGACGGCCCCGCCTCCGAAGAATCCCTCACCGCCTCCGACATCCCCACCCATCTCGGCCTTGCCTTCAACGCCCTCCGCGCCGGAGTCCTCTGAAAAACCCTCGCGCAGCGAGCCACTTCGGGTCAGCGTCCACGCCTGACCCAAATTTCAGCTGCGGCGAGTAAACGCGGAACCAGAATCGCAGCGAGGGATAGCCGATCCGGTAGTGCGTCCTCTTGGTTGTGCGAAGGCTCTCGCCAAAAGGAATCTCCCGGTCCAGCAAAGAAGCATCGAGCAGTTGTTGGAATGTCCGCCCCAGATTCGTTTGTGCGGTTCCAAGTCGCGCCGCGATTTCCGAGGATTTCCCCGCGCCTCCAGCCAGCGCGTCAGCAAGCGTATCTTTTCAACACGCCGCCGACCAAAAACGAAACACCAAGCCGCCGAACGAAACCCAACCGGCGCGCAGAGGTGAATCACATCGGTCGATGACAGTCTTGCCACACCTCACAGGCGTGTGTGCAGTTTTGAAACTTTTTTGATATTGGCTTCGCGCAGCCCGGCTTGTTTGGCGAAGACCGGCCAGTTGCGAACGGCTTCGCTCGTTTTTTCAAAAATTTCATTGGCGTCGTCGAGTTGCAGGCGTTTTGAGAAGGACAGGAAATCTTGCCTGGTCGGGGTTGCGGATCCGTTGAGGGAGGCGACATGGATGCCTTGTCTTCCCGGGCCGGGGCTTGGAGTGATGTCGTAGGCGGGGGATTGGCTCCATTGGCCGTTGGAATCCATGAGGAGGCTGAAATTTTTGGCATGGTCGTCCCGGTTTCCCGCCAGAATATTGAAGGCGGCGCGCCGCGCCAATTCACGGAGTTCCCGGCGGTCACCCGTGACCCGCAGGAGGGTGTCGGCGATGATTTCGTAGGAAAATCCCGGGGCTTGATGGTGGATGTGTCTCAGCCCGGCCAGTGTGTGCAGGTGAAGTCTCGAGCCGTCCACCGGACGGTCGAATCTTCGCACAGCAAAGAGTGCCCGTTTTCCTTTCGGTGTGTAGATTTCCATCAAACGGGATTCGGGCATTCGGATGCCGGCGGCCGTTGCCATGAGGGCGTAGGCATATTCCATGAGCCCCTCCTCGCGGGAGTCCTTGTGCGTGTGCGGAACGGAGGAAAATTTGACCACCCAAGGTGAGCGTCCTTCGCCTGGAAGCAGGAAAGGTGCGTTCGTGGAGTCGTCAAAATAAAGCAAAGCTTTGGGTTTTGCGCCGCCAGCGGATGCTCCCGCTTGCAGGAGAGAAAGGAGTTCCGAGGGCGTTGAACTTTGCTCGGCGGCGAGCCGTGAGGCATTCCGATCGAGTGCGGCGAGATGGATGGCTTCGGCTAATTTTTCGTCATCCGAACCCATGGGAGCCTCGGGCTCGTAGCCCAACGCGCCGACCGCTCGACTGCCTGCATAGGCCAGACGCCCGAGCGGCGAAATGCCTACCGGATCGAGTCCTGCCGCCGAGATATACCGTTCCCACACGAGGCGTCCCCAATGGTCGGGAAGGGTGTCCCAGAAAAGTCCGTGTAGGTTTTCAAATGCAGGCTGGTCGTGAGTGGATGGCAGCGTCCCCAGCGAATGCGGCAGGTGGAAGGGCGAAAGCTCACGACCGGCTTTCAGCCAGGAGGCATCGTATTCAAAAAAAATTCGGCCTGTGCGCGGATCCTCTCCCAATCGCCCGACCAGCTGCGGCGCGGAGCCGCCATGATAAAGAACACGCAGGATCACTGGCGCCTCCTCCCGCGTTGGCGCTGAGGCTTGGGAACCAGTTCATCCACCGAGCGGATCGGTGTGGGCGAAAAAAGATTTTCGATTTCGCCCGTCCGGGAAAGCGCGATCGAAATATTGACCAAACGCTCCAAGGCGATCTGCCCCGTCCGTTCAAAAAGCTGGTAGGTGGCCGGCGATAGACCCGCCCGCTCCGCGAGCTCTCTCTGGGTCCAACCCCGCTCTAATCGCAATTGCCTCACCCGTGTCGCCAAAGCGTGAGCAATTTCCTGTGCTGACCATAACATTAAATAAAATATTATGCGCTGAGTTCGAAAAAATCAATTAATCAATATAATGTTACGCTTTAAAAAATGATGCCTCATGCCAGAGGATGGCGCACCAACTCCCGGGAGGGTTAGCGTCCTCGCCTGACCCATTTTTAACCCCGGCGGGCGTGCATTCTCGAAACGCACACACCACGATCACAGTCTGCGAATCCGATCAGCGCGCTGGCGGTGCGTCGCCTGTGGCTTTTGCTTTCACTTGTTTTTCATACCAGCGGAAGAGGCGTTTGGCGTCGCGGAAGACTTCCTCCTGCGTGCTGCCGAGGAGGACGATGAGGATTTCGCGGCCGTCGTGTTTGGTGCTGGCGACGAGGCATTTTCCGCCTTCGATGGTGAAGCCGCTTTTGAGGCCGTTGAAGTAGGCGGGGCGGTTCCAGAGAAGGATGTTGGTGTTTTCCAGCAGGATGGTGCGTCCGTCGCCGTAGTTGAAGGGAATCATCTCCTGTGCGGCGAAGTGGCGGATGAGTGGAACACGGTAGGCGTGGTAGGCGATGATGGCGGCATCCCTCGCAGTCGAGTGCTGGCCGGGCATGTCGAGGCCGTGGGGGTTGAGGAAGACTGAGTGTTTCGCGCCGAGGCGCTGGGCGCGGGTGTTCATGCGGGAGATGAACTCGCCGTAGGATCCCTCGGCGGCGTTGGCGAGGGCGCTGGCGGCGTCGTTCGCGCTGCTCACGAGCATGGCACCGAGGAGGTCGAGCCGCCGGTGGCTTGTGCCGGCGATGAGGCCGAGTTTTGTGGGCGGCTGGAGCTGGTCCCAGATGCTGATCTGCACATCCTTCTCAAGTCCACCCTCGGCGATGACCTCCATCGCGGTGAGGAGCTTTTGTGTGCTGGCGACGGGCAGTTGCTCGTCGGCGTTTTTTTCATAGAGCGTCTTGCCGCTCTGCGCATCGATCATGATGGCGCTTCGGGCGCGGATGGACGGCACATCGATCGGTTGCTGCGCGCCCGGCAGCGCGCTGGCCACGGTGGCGGCGGGCTTGAATCCGGGCTCCACGGTGGAGTCGGGCGGACTGAAGGCGCAGCCGTGAAGGATCGCAAAAACGAGGACGACGGTGAATGGCGTTCGGATGAAAAAAATCAGGCCGGCGCGCGTTCCTTGGTTCCCGCGTTGGCGCAAGTGGTCAATTACTGTTTTCATACATTGCCACAGGTAGGCTGTGAAACCGGCGGGGCAACTGCTGGAGCGCAAAAGCAGGCGAAGACCCCATGGAGCAGGGG
This sequence comes from Spartobacteria bacterium, assembly GCA_046093785.1. Taxonomy (GTDB): domain Bacteria; phylum Verrucomicrobiota; class Verrucomicrobiia; order Chthoniobacterales; family Terrimicrobiaceae; genus UBA967. The sequence goes on along the minus strand of JBJTGE010000365.1, from coordinate 6,474 downwards.
AGGCGTGGCTTTTAGTTTTTGCTCCATGGAAAACAAAACTGAAAATCCCAATGAAAAACGCGGTGGCCTGCGGAACTTCCTCCTGCCCGGCCTCGCCTTGGCACTGTTCGCGGCTGTGATCGTCGTGGCCTTCTCCCTGCGCGGTTCCGCGCAGGCGGGCGGCACTGTGACGCTGCTGTTCTTCGACCGCAACGGAACGGCGCTCACTCCCACGCAGGTGCGCTCGACTTCGAACAACGGCGGAGCAGGCTACAACAACGACTTTTTGCTGAATCCCTCGAACATGCGCGCCATCAGCAGCGGGCCGCTTTACACCTCGGGATCGAACCTCGCGTTCAATATTCCGTCACAGGCTGTGGCTTTGGCCTTCAATTGGCCGACACTTCCCGGCGGTTACCAACTCTTGATCTTGGACAATGGCGGAGCGGGTTTCAGCACGGCGGCGACAATCAATTTCACCTACCAGGCCGCGTTGGATGTGAAGAAGAAGCTCGACGCGGCACGCGCCGCGAGGCCGGACTATGTGCCGTCCGCGAAGTTCAACACGGCCTACCAGGCGGCCGCATCGCAGCTTGCGGGCGTCGATGTTTACAGTCCCGAATCGGCGAAGGGAAAAGCGGGTCAGCTTGCGCTGGACCAGTTGGCGGTGTCCTATGACGCGATGCTCGCCGAGCACGGGCCCGTCTATGCCGCTGCGAACAAGGCGACGCTCACGCCGTGGATCGGGTTCACGATCGACACGGTTTCCAATTACCAGGCGAATGTGGACCTCGTGGCGACGCTTGCCGCGCCGTATGCGTGGATTCGCATCGTTTTCGATGCCGGGCAGTATCCATCCACCTACACATCCATCGTGGACTACGCGAAATCGAAGGGCGTGAAGGTGCTGGGCCAACCGATCGACTCCAACGACGACAAGTTTTACACCCGCGCCGAATACAGGCAGCGCTTCATCGACTACCTCACCTCTTTCCCGCAGATCGATGCGTGGGAAGTCGGCAACGAGGTGAATGGAAGCTGGCTGAGCAGCGACATCGCGCTACGCATTGCGGATGCCGCCGCCGAGGTGAAGGCGCGCGCGCCGGGCAAGCCGACTTTTCTGACATTGTTTTGGCAGATCAATACCGACACGGTCGCGTATTCGATGTTCACCTGGATGAATGCGAACCTCCCCGCCTCGACGCGGGCGAATATCGATGTCGTCACCTTTTCCCAATATCAGGAGCAGGCGCCGATGGGGGTCGCTTTCGACCAGGTTCTCGAGACGCTGGCCACTGAATTTCCAACTCAAAAAATCGGCCTCGGTGAGCTTGGGTATTCGATGCCAGACCAGCAAATCTGGTGGGCCTACAACGAGACAGACGCACTTGCGGCGAAGCGTGCGGTCGCCGGTCAATACTACATGGCCAGTTTCGACCATCCTCGCAGTATCGGCGGGGTTTTCTGGTGGACATATGCCGGGGATTTTCCAAGCGACGCTTATTTGCAGCAGGTCGTGAAGACGCTTCGCGACAAGCTGCAGAGTGGTGCTCCACCCCCCAACCCAGCTCACTCGGCAACGCAACAACCGCCTGCAACATCCGGTGCCAGCCAGCCGACGGCAGTGAAAAAGAGCAAGGCCTCGAAAAAGGCAAAATCCAGAAGCATTGCAAAAAAATTATCCGGCAGCAAAAAACCGAAGAAAAAAAGACTGAAGTAGTGGAGGCTCTCCTCTGTAGCGGCGGTCGGATTGTAGCGGCGCGTCTATGACCGCCGGCAAGAAATTGTCAGCGGTCACTTCAAAATGCACCACCTGTGGTCACTTCAAAGTGCACCACTTTTGACGGGTGGATTTTTAGGTTTTTTGGGGTTGGTTTGGCAAGGGGTTTTTCTGTTCCCCTGAGAGGAGGGGTGCGGGGAACCGTGGTTCCCTGCTTCTGGTAAAACTCGGCCGTTAGGCCGGACTTTTTGAAGGGTTTTGAGGGGTTGCTGCGGTGGTGGCGAGGTGGTGGGCGGTGCTTTGGTGGAGGCGGTAGCTGGGGCCGGTGATGGCGATGATTTCCGAGCGGTGGAGGAGTCGGTCGAGGATGGCGCTGGCGGCGGGGATGTCGCCGAGGAGTTGGCCCCATTCTTCGACGGGGCGGTTGGAGGTCATGAGGGTGGAGCGGTTTTCGTGTCGGCGCATGATGATTTCCAGAAGGATTTCGCCGCTGCGCGGGGGGAGGTTTTTGAGGCCCATGTCGTCGATGATGAGGAGGTCGGGTTTGAGGAGGAGGCGCTGCAGACGGGCGTTGTCGACCGGAGTGGCGTTGGCGGGGATGTCGCCTGCGAGGTCAAAGATGGAGCGGTAGAGGACATGGAACCCGCTGCGGATGGCTTCGGCTCCGATGGCTTGGGAGAGGTGGGTTTTGCCGACTCCGGGCGGGCCGATGAGGAGGGCGTCGCGTTTTTGGCGGATGAAGTGGCAGGCGGCGAGTTCGTGGATGCGGGCGCGGGGGATGGCGGTGTTGAAGGTGAAGTCGAAGTCTTCGAGGCGGGTGGGGCTGCGGAAGGAGGCGGTTTTGGTGCGGCGCAGGATTTGGCGTTGCTGGCGGATGTTGATTTCGTCTTGGAGGATGAGTTCGAGGAACTGGGCGTGTGGCAGGTTGTGGCTCTGGGCTTCCTGGAGGCGCATGTCGAGGCTTTGGAGGAGTCCGGAGAGGGCGAGTGTGCGGGCGTGGTGTTTGACGGTGGTATGGGTGTTCATTGGGTGTTTGTGTGTTGGTGGATGAAGGCGCTGTAGTGCCGGAGGTCGCGGAGGATGGGGCTGGGGTTGGTGTCTTGGAGGGGGAGCTGGGTTTGGGTGGGGCGGTGCGGGTTTTTCAGAAGGGCTTGGATGTCGCGCAGGCGGGTGTGGCCGTTTTGCCGGGCTTCCCGGCAGGCGTGGTCGATGGTGGCGGCGGGATGTTTTTTCGAGAGGCTGCAGAGGCCGATGATGGCGCGCAGGGCGGTGTGGCCGCGTTTGTGGATGAGGGTTTGCGCCCAGAGTCCGCAGGCGGGGCTCAGGAGGGCGGCGCGGTTGGTCCAGTATTCGATGGCGGCGGCGATGCTGGAAGGCGTTCCGGCGCAACCGAGCGTGCGACTGAAGGTGCCGGGCTCGAGGCGGCGGTGGGAGCAGATGGGTTCGCTGCGATGATTAAGGATGCGCACCATGCGGAGGTCCCAGCGGACCCAGACTTCGTTGCCGATGTGTTCGGCGGGGACTTCGTAATAGGCGCGGGCGACTTCCACGAAGCTGTCGCGGCCGACTTTGCGGCGGGCTTCTTCGTAAACGGGGAAGAGGGAGGCGGGGAGCGGTTGCAAGAGGGGGCGCTCGCGGGCGAAGAGCTCGGCGACTTGGCGTTTGGTGGTGCCGTGGATACGCGTGTCGGCGACGGTTTTTTCCCAATGGGCGAGGTGGGCGTTTTCGGCGGCGAGACTCTCGAAGTCGTGGCCTTTGAGGGCGCTGTCTTTGACATAGCAGATGCCGCGCTCGACTTTGCCTTTGTGCTGGGGCGTGTAGGGGCGGCAGGGCATGACGCTGGTGCCGTAGTGTCGGCAGAAGGCTTCGAACTTGGGATTGATGTCGGGATCGAACCAGTCGGCGCGCAGCACGGCGGCTTTGAGGTTGTCGACATTGAGGATTTTGGGCACGCCTCCGAAGTGCCGGAAGGCGTTTTCCAGACAGCGCAGGAAGCTTTCCGTGTTCTGGCTGAAAACGGCTTCGCTGTATCCTTTGCGGGAAAAGCTCAAGACGACGCGCAGGATGTGGGTGCGGCGTTTTTTTCCATGGGCGTCCTTGACCATGGGGCCTTGGCCAAAGTCGATCTGGGCCTCCTCGCCGGGTGCGCTTTCCAAGCGGTGGACTCGCGTGGGCTGGGTCTGGCGGATTTGTGCAGCAAAGCGCTTCACGGATTGGTAGGAGCCTCCGAAGCCAAAGCTGTCGCGGAGTTCGCGGTGGATGCGCTCGGCGGTCAGCCCTGCCTCAAGGCGGGCTGTGATGAAGGCTTCGTGGTCACGGCAGAGGCTTTTTCGCGATGGGGCTGCGGAGGATTTGGGAAGGGCTTCCACGGCTTTCGAAGCGGGCATTTCGCCCGGGGAGCCGGCGGTCACTTCGGTGGTGCACTTTGAAGAGGAGTCGCCAACGGGATTGGGTTTTCGATCGGCATAAGCGGCCACCGTGCGCCGGTTGAGGCCGAGTTCGCGGGCAATGCGCCTCAGGGACCAGCCTTTGGCATGGAGTTCGGAAATCGTGGTTTGTTTGCTCACTTTTAGGACGTTTGACATCGCCCTATTGAGCGCGCTTTCCAGCGCTTCAAAAAGGGCTCTTCAGACCGTCAAAAAGTGGTGCATTTTGAAGTGACCGCGAGTGGTGCATTTTAAGTGACCCCCGACACTCGCCGAGCGGACCCAAGATTCAGGCGCGAAGCGCCGTCTCGGGGGGATAGGGGGCGGCTGCTCCGCGGGAGTGGGACGGCTCGGCGATCCATCCCTACCATTTTTTTCGAGGGGCGCTGCCGCGCCAAGTGCAAGAAGGGGGCACAGGCGTCCCGCCTGTGTTTGGCGATGGTGTGGAAAGCTCATCGTTGAGGAGCCAAACTTCACTCCTGCACAGTCGAGCCCTGTGGAGTAAAAATTCCAAACTCCACGGGCGGGCGACGACCATGCCCCTCTCTTTTCCGCCCTTGTCGCAGCCGCCAGCGCCTCGACCGGGTTCTTGCCGACAATCCCCGGCTACCGGCCGTCGACGGGCGTTTCCTGGTAGTGCAGTTCCTTCCACTGGCTGCCATCCTTGACCCAAACGGACGCGACCAAGTTGTGCGCAGCCATTGGCTTCCCTTCGTATTCCCCTTTCAATTTCAGTTTGTAGGTCACCACCGCACAGGTGCTGTTGACCACATTGATCGACATCGGGCCCGCGGAATACTCCTTGTAGTCGAGGTCCGCCAGAGTCCGCAGTTGCTCCTTCACATTCTGCTTTCCCGCATAGGGCGTGATGGCCAAGTGGTCGGGCGCCATGAGCGAGCGGATGGCTTTTGCATCATGGGCCTCGAACGCGGCGTTCAATTTTTCCGCCGCCAACCGGATTTCCTTGGCCGTGTCGGCGGCTTTTACCAACGGGGATGCCAGCAGCAACAGGAGGAGGGCGATGAGGCTACGCATGGTTCTTCTTTCTTTTCGCGAATGCTGAAGCTCGTTCGCATCGGCAGCAAGAGGATTTCCAAGGCGGGATCGATCCGCGAATCCAAACCTGGCAAGCGGCCTCGCCGAAAAAACCTCGGTGGTTACCCTCGAAAAAATTGCAGAGCCAATGCTTCATCGACGCCGCGACTCTCGGTAGGAATGCGATAAAACGCGGGACTTCTCTGAAAAAGCGGTGTCAAGAGGGTATTTTGTTAATCGCTTGTAGCCATTGTTCTGTGAAAGGGGTGCGAAATCCTTTTCGGGGTTTTTCGGGGGATTTCCAGGCATGGGGGAGTGTATCCGCGTTGGCTGAAAAATTGCCGCCAGAGCGGATTTTCAAACATCGCTCCCTTGCCAGCTTTGGAGATGCGAGATCAAACTTCTCTGCGGGGCGGGCCTATTTCATCCCCCTTCCAAATCGACAATCAGATCCCCGGCCCTCCAGTCTGACCCAAGGTGCGCCGTCCGGGACCCTTTCAGGTCCTGGCGACCATCCAGTCCATAGTGGGAGCGGCCGGGGAAAGTGGTGTGCCGATTGCCTCAGCCTCCAACCCTTTGACCGAAACCGGGGAACCCTTGAGGGCCCCGCCGGCTTGGTCTTTGGGTTTTTGGGACGGCGGAAGGCTTTCAAAAGCGCGTTGCTCGGTCAAGAGTTGCCAAGTGATGCGCGCCATGCGCCGGGCGGTGGAGAGGATGGCGGTGTTGGCTTTTTTGCCCAAGGCGCGTTTGCGTTTGTAGTGGTCGCCGAAATAGGGGGAGCATCCGATGGACACCCAGGCGGCTTCGACAAAGGCCCAGCGCAGCCATTTGTTGCAGCGGCACATCAGGCGGCCCTGGTGGGTTTTGCCCCCGCTGCTCGAGGTCGAGGGGCAAAGCCCGGCGTAGCCGCAGAGTTTTTGCGCGTTGGCAAAACGCGCGATGGAGTCGATTTCGGCCACCACCACGGCGGCAAGGATGGGTCCCATGCCGGGGATGCTTTGCACGAAGGTGAGTTCCGGCGAGCCTTCGTGCATGGTTTTGAGGGCGGCTTCGTCTTCGGCGATGCGGGTTTGGAGGTTGCGCAACATGTCGAGCTGCTGCTTGAGCAGGAGTCCGGCGGGTGCGGGAAGGTTGAGCTTGTCGAGGAAGCCGAGCCCGCGTTTGCCGAAGAGGTCGCTGCATTGGGGGAGTTGCAGGCCGTGCTGGGCGGCAAGGAGGCGGTGGATGCGGTTGCGCACTCTGGTGCGTTGCCTCACGAAGAAGGAGCGCTGACGCAGGACCTCCTTGCGCTGGCGGGCGGCTTTGGAGGGGATG
>JBJTGE010000364.1:0-4331 GCA_046093785.1 Spartobacteria bacterium | reverse complement strand
GGTCAGCTTAGTAATGCCGTGAGTAATCTCCTCCTGCAATTCTTTCGGACTCAAACTCTGATTCGCGCCCGAATGACGCTCGAAGAAGAACGAGCATGTTCCGCAAATGTTTCCGATGTGGTAGGCCTTCTTTCCTTCGAGAGTAATAAATCGGTCCCACTCTTTCCATGCTCCGCCGCCCTCGGTCGAGAACCCGAGTGGAGATTGGGACTTGTGGACGGATAGTTTCACTTCTTGGTCGAACGTCGCCGTTCTCGCGCGGCCGTCAGCCGTCGCGAGCAACGGCTTGTTCGACCATGGTTCCTTGGCCGTATATTTCCCGATGCAAGCGGAGACAGATCGCGGCCGTCCAGCCCTGTTCATGGGCTCCACGGCCCTCTCCGGTCTGCGAATTGAAAAGTTCCCGGATATTGGTGTCGTGGATGATCACCTGATAGAGCGCCGCCCGGGCCCTCGCTGCCTCCGTGTGAAAGCCTTTCTTGTCCAGTAGAATAAGCATAAGATACGCGACAGGCAGCCAGACAGGTCCGCGCCACCACTTGTCCGGCTGATAACAGGCCTCGTCATAGGCCACGCTGGGGAATGGCACCTTGCCAAAGAAGCAGGCGGGGTTCAGCAGCACCTGCTCGATGGACGCCCTGGCGGTCGCGAGGGGCACCGGCACCTCCGCCAGGAAGGGGAGGAAGCAGGCGGGCGTCTTGATCCGGACCGGCTCCCCGCTGGCGACGTGCCGATCCCAGAACAGCCCCGTCGCCCGGTCGAACAGGACCTCGACCATGCGCTGGGCATAGCGGTCGGCTTCAGCCGTCTGCGCCGCAGCGCCGGCCTCATCGCCGAGCATGCGGGAGAACTCCGCGCAGGCCCTCATCTGCATCAGCAGGTAGCTGTTCATGTCGCAGGCCACGGTCGGCCCCTGGTCAAAACGTGGAGAGTCATCCCACCCCGTTTCAAGCCCATTCGTTGCCGCAATGAGGCCGAAGCGCGTCATGCGCTGCTCTCGCCACCAGCGCGTGTTACGCTGTAGCGACGGCAGCAGGCGCCTGGCCAAGCCGACATTGTTCCTGGCTCTTACCAGGCGCAGACCGGCCCAGCCGACCAACGGGGGTTGTGATTCGTGCGGCCGCATCCATGTCGAACACAGGAAGTGCGCCATCTTCCCGTCACAGCGCAGATTCTCGGTGAGCAGCAGCAGGCTGTCCTCGGCTAGCTTCGGATGCATCATCTCGGTGGCAAGATTCTGAAAACAACTGTCCCACAGGAAGTGGGTGGGGTAATGCCCCCGGCTTGGAAAAGCGGCAATGCGTCCCGCCAAGAACCCTGAAGCTTCCGTGCTGTTGCTGAGCAAGGTATGGACGCAACGGGCGAGAACGGCGACGTTAGGCAGAAACTTTACGCCATGTGCAATGCACTCACATTATACACAAAGCACGTTTTCATTTGGACGATCATCGTGCTTCTTCAAGCAGCGATCTGCATGAGCGAGAGAGTGCGATCAATTCCAGTAGACAATCCGCTTATGGCTTTTATCTTTGAGTATATCTTGGCTCCTGGCATGTGGATTGTAACCGGACTAATATGGCATGTTTACGGGCTTTCACTTGTCGCGGCCATAGTGTTTCCGCTTTGTCTAGGAATAGTCTCATTTATTGTCGCTCTAATCACAAGATACAGAAAGCATGTTTTCCGCTATTTAGCTTCCACCCTTAAATCCCAAAGGTATTAAAGGGCCTAACGTTTAAGGGTGTAGCGGAGGCGAGGCACGAGCCCTCCGACTGCACCCATGGTTGAACAAGCCCGGTTTGGAAGGGGGAGGCGGGCCGTATGCGGTTTATGTTTGAAACGGAACTCCGGGGAGTGGAGGGCAAGCCGCTTGGGCTTGGAAAGTTGCCTCGTCAGTCGCTCTCGAAAGACGAAGGCAAGGTGTTTTTAGCCTCCAAGGCCAGTTCGGCGTTGGCCATTTCTTGTCTGCGGTGAGCTTTTGAATATTTTTGCCTACGGAACTGCGGGGCTTGATTCGTGATTTTGAAATAAGCCGAATGTTGCGGAACTGCTTGAAGTGAAGAATTATGTCGGGCACGGGGTGTTCCGGGGTGGGTCGCGTCCCATTTTCCAGCGGGCGAGAATCCGTTCAAGGGGTGCCATTTCCTGTTTGCAGCAGTGACAGACGGGACCGGGTTTGGGGACGGGAGGTTCCTCTGCGTCAAGGTTGAGCGGGATGCCGGTGTGAAAGGCGAGGCGTTCGCGTTGGAGTTTGGCGGCGGGGTGGCAGTAGCCGTAGCGGCGGATGGCGCGCAGGCCAATGGGCAGGACATGGCGCAGGTAGCGGGAAACAAACTCCACGCCCGAAATGGTTTCCGTTCGCTTGGCGTTACCATGGGCGCGATCTTTCCACGAGAAGGTGACCGTCGTTTCGCTGACAGCCAGGATGCGGGCGTCGGAGATGGCCGTCCGGCAAACATAGGTGCCCAAATACTGGATGATGCGTTGGCCGTCGCCGAAGGGTTGGAGGTGCACGCCCCAATCTTTTTTCCAGACGGCGGGTTCCACGCCGGGCAGGGCCGCTTGTTCTGGGCGTTGGCGCAGAGCATGGAGCTTTTGCTCAAAGAGATGCCGGAATGTCGCACGGAGCACGGGCTGTGGCACAAGAAACCCGGGGCTTTTGACTCGCACCACGCGGCCCTCACGATCGAACCCCGCTCCCGGAACGATGCAATGAATGTGAGGATGAAAATGAAGGCGCTGGTTCCATGTGTGCAGGATCATGGTGAACCCGTTGCGCCAAGCCCCCAGCCAGCGGGGATGGGCAAGGGTGGCGGAAAGCGCCTCCGAGGTGGCTGCAAAAAAGACCTCGTGGATCGCCTTGGCCGCTGGAGTGAAAAACAGAGCCCGCAGCTCCTGAGGTAAGGTGAAGGTGACCATGAAGTAGGGAGCGCCGATGCGCTTGGCGAGTTCGCGCTCGACCCACTCGGCAGTATCCTGTGCGTCACACTGCGGACAAGAGCGATGGTTGCAGGAATGAAACGCAAAGTGGGTCGTCCCGCATTTTTCGCAGGCATGGACATGCCCGCCCATCGTCGCCGTGCGACAATGGGTGAGCGCCCAGACGGCGCGCCGCCGTGCCCGATCCCCCACGGGATGCACCCGCAGGAAGTCGGGTAAAAACCGGCGCAGCGCCTCGATCACAGTCGCTGCCAAGGCCATGTGCGCCCTCGGGGATCGCGTTACCTCGGCAGGCCGGTGGTCAGTTTTTCAACAAGTTTGCGACTATCCTGATCGCTGCGATGGGTCACATGAAGATAGATCATGGTGGTCGTGATCTGCTTGTGCCCAAGCAAAGACTGCACCGTATGCAGGCTGGCCCCCGCCTCAATGAGATGAGTGGCAAAACTATGCCTCAAGGAATGCGCGGTGGCATCGGGAATGCCAAGGCCCTTGCGAGCCACAACCACCAAGCGCTGAAGCGACCCCAAGGGCATCGGCGACCTTGCCAACTTCATGCGCGCGGCCAGCTTCCCCGAATCGCACGGGCCTCGCCCCGCATTGGGGAAAAGAAGCAGCGGGTGCCGATGAAACTTCCAGTAGCGGCGCAAATCCTCGAGCATCTCGGGAGCCACCGGCACCATGCGGTCCTTCCCACCCTTTCCATCGCGCACCATGATCTTGCCCTCGTCGCCGAGGATGTCATGCACCGTGAGCGAGAGGCATTCCGAGAGCCGTAGGCCCGCGCAGTAAATCAATTTGACCGGAATGCGATAACGCCGCAGCCGAATCGCCCCCAGAAGCCTGTGAACCTGCTCTCGTGTGAGCACAGCCGGCAGTGCCTCGTGATCCCTCGTGCGAATCTGGGAAAACACCTTCCATTCCGCATGGCCCAGCATCTCCGTGAAAAAAATCCGTGCACAGGCCACCGTCTGGCGAATGGTCTGAGGCTTCCACTGCTTGCGGGTCTTCACATACAAAATGTAGTCGCGGAACTGATCCTCCCCCAGCGTGTTTGGATCGGCCTGGAAATACTCGTGCAGGACCCGCATGGCGCGGTAATAACTGTGTCGGGTGCGCGCGCAATCATACTTCAGGGCAAGCAGTTCCGCGTATCGCCGCATCGAGTCATAAGGATGCTGGTAATCCAGAGGATCACGATGCCGACTCCCCGCTCTCGTGGTGGCAATGATTTGAGGTGTTGCATTCTGGTTACTGCGTGCTAAGCCATGTGTGTTGTTCATGACCGCCCACTCTCCTAAACTCACTCCCATGAAGCCAGCCCATGCCCCGCTCCGCCAACCCTCAAAAACCACCACTTAACAATGCCGCGCAGCGGCTTAGTTCAACAA
>JBJTGE010000363.1:0-5446 GCA_046093785.1 Spartobacteria bacterium | reverse complement strand
CTGGTCGGCCGCCCTGCCGGGATGTCCGATGACGACTACGAGCGCCGCCTTTTCCTCTCCCGCAACGAAATCGAAGACCGCGCCGCCGCCGACAAGATCAAGGATTTCTACATCCCTTCGTTCTCGCACCGCACGATTGTTTACAAGGGCCACCTCGTCTCGGCATCCCTGGAAAAATTCTACCCCGATCTCGCAAATCCCGACTACGAGACGGCCATCGCGCTCTTCCACCAGCGCTACAGCACAAACACCTTCCCGACCTGGCCGCTGGCCCATCCGTTCCGCATGCTCGCCCACAATGGCGAGATCAATACGATCCGTGGCAACCGGAATTGGATGCATGCCCGCGAGGCCGAGCTGAAAGCCGATTTCTGGGGCGCCGACATCGACCTCCTCAAGCCGATCATTCAACCCGGCGGCTCCGACTCCGCCAGCCTCGACAATGCGCTGGAGGTCCTGACGATGAGCGGCCGCAGCATCCTGCACGCCGTGACGATGCTCGTGCCTCCGTCCTACCGCACGGACCCGAATCTCTCGCAGGAGCTCAAGGATTTCTACAACTACCACCGCTGCTTCTCCGAGCCGTGGGATGGACCCGCCGCGCTCGCTTTCACAGACGGCGTTATCGCAGGAGCCTGCCTCGACCGCAACGGACTCCGCCCCGCCCGCTACAACATCACCGAGGACGGCATGTTCGTCATGGCTTCCGAGGTCGGCGGTTCCCAACTCGACCAGCTCAAGATCGTCGAAAAAGGCCGCCTCGCCCCGGGCGAAATGATCGCCATCGACACGGCTGCCGGAAAACTCCTCCGCGATGCCGACATCAAGGCCAGCCTCGCCGCCCGCCAACCGTATGGCGAATGGCTGAAAAACAACCTCAGCAACCTGCCCCAGCTCACCGAAAAGCAAATCACAGCCCCCACCGGCGAACTCGACATCCTCACGCTCACCCAGCGCCAGGTCGCCTTCGGCTATTCGTCCGAGGAAGTGGACATGATCATCAAACCCATGCTCAAAGACGGTGCCGAAGCTGTGGGCTCGATGGGGGATGACACACCGCTCGCGATCCTCTCCGCCAAGCCGCGCCTCCTCTACACCTACTTCAAGCAACTCTTCGCACAGGTCACCAACCCGCCGATCGATCCGATCCGCGAGAAGCTCGTGATGAGCCTGAATACCGTGCTCGGCTGGCGCAAAAACATGCTCGCCGAAACGCCCGAGCATGCCCGCCTCGTCAGCCTCGAGTCTCCCGTGCTTCTCAACGAGGAACTCGCAGCGATTCAAGCCGTCGGCAGCGAACACAAGGCCACCACCGTTTCGACACTCTGGAACGCCTCCGAGGGCGAAGACGGCCTCAAGCCTGCCATCAAGCGCATCTGCGCCGATGCCGAAGCAGCGATTGATGCCGGCACACGTATCCTCATTCTCTCGGACTCCGGAGTGGACCACGGGAAAGTCTCCGCACCGATGCTCCTCGCCGTGGGAGCTGTGCACCACCACCTCATCCGCGTTGGAAAACGCATGCGCGCCAGCTTGGTTTGTCAAACCGGCGAAGCCCGCGACGTGCACCAGATCGCCTGCCTCATCGGATTCGGCGCTGCGGCAGTCAATCCCTATCTCGCCTTCGAGACCATTCGGGAACTTCTCGAGCGCGACGGTGCCAACGGCGATTTCGCCAAGTCGGTCGTCAACTACCGCAAAGCCATCGAAGCCGGCATCCTCAAAATCATGTCCAAAATGGGCATCTCGGTGGTCAACAGCTACCGTGGCGCGCAAATCTTCGAAGCCATCGGCATTTCCTCCAAACTCATCGAGGCATGCTTCAAAGGCACGGCCTCGCAGATCGAAGGCATCGGCTTCAAGGAAATCGCCATCGAGTCCCTGACCCGCCACGCCATGGCCTATTCGGAAGCCGTGCCGATCGAACCCGGCAAACTCAGCGACCCCGGTTACTACCGTTTCCGTCGCGGCGGCGAGATGCACGCCGTGACTCCGCCCGTCCTCCAAAGCTTCCACGCCTATGTGGGCATCAAGGGTGCCGACAAGGCCGGCAAGGCCGAGGATTACAAAAAATATGTCGATTCCGTGCTGGCCAACACGCCCGTCGCACTCCGCAATCTTCTCGAAATTCTGCCCACGACCGAAGGCCCGATCTCGATCGACGAGGTGGAGCCGATTGAAGACATCCGCAAACGCTTTACCACAGCCGGCATGTCGCTCGGAGCCTTGAGCCCCGAAGCCCACGAGTGCTTGGCCATCGCCATGAACCAAATCGGCGGCAAGTCGAACAGCGGCGAAGGCGGAGAAGACCCCGCCCGCTTCAAACGCCGTGACAATGGTGATTGGGCGAACAGCGCCATCAAGCAGATCGCGTCCGGGCGCTTCGGTGTTTCGGCCGCCTATCTCGCCAGCGCCAAGGAAATCGAAATCAAGATGGCCCAGGGTGCGAAACCCGGCGAAGGCGGCCAGCTGCCCGGTCACAAGGTCAGCGCCTACATCGCCAAGCTGCGCCACTCGGTGGAGGGAGTGACCCTCATTTCGCCGCCGCCGCACCATGATATCTACTCGATCGAAGATCTGGCCCAGCTTATCTACGATCTCAAGCAGGTGAACCCCCGCGCCCGCATTTGCGTGAAGCTCGTCTCCACCGCAGGCGTTGGAACCATCGCCGCCGGCGTGGCCAAGGCCCATGCGGACATCATTCTCGTCAGTGGACATGAAGGCGGCACAGGAGCCTCCCCGCTCAGCTCGATCAAGCATGCCGGTGGACCTTGGGAACTCGGCGTCGCCGAAGCCCACCAGGTTCTCATGCTCAATGGCCTCCGCAACCGCGTCACCCTCCGCACCGACGGCGGCATGCGCAGCGGCGAGGATATCGTTTACGCCGCGCTGCTCGGAGCCGAGGAGTTCACCTTCGGCACCGCCGCCCTCATCGCGATGGGCTGCGTGTATGTCCGCCAGTGCCATCTCAACACCTGCCCGGTCGGCGTCGCCACGATCGACGACCGTCTCCGCGCCAAATTCAAAGGTCGCCCGGAAAATGTCGTCGCCTTCTTCAACGGCGTCGCCACCGAGGTCCGCGAAATGATGGCCCGCCTCGGCTTCCGCACCATTGATGAAATGGTCGGCCGTGTGGAATGCCTCCGCCAAAAGGAAATTCCAAACCACCCGAAAGCCAACACCCTCGACCTCTCACGCCTGCTCGTGAATGTCGCCGCCGATGATCCCTCCGCCGTGCGCCACGCGACCCGCTCGCGCAACGATGGCCCCGAGGACTCGACGCTCGACGAGACCGTTCTCCAGGACGCGAAGGATGCCATCACCGATGGGCGTCCCATTTCCCTCTCCTACGAGGTCGAAAACACCAGCCGCTCGGTGGGAACCCAGGTCTCTGGCGAGATCGGCTACCAGTGGGGCGAGGAAGGCATTGCCAATGGCACTGTCGAACTCAAGCTCAAGGGCAGCGCGGGACAAAGCTTCGGCGCGTTCCTCTCGCCCGGCGTGCGACTCCTCCTCACCGGCGAAGCCAACGACTATGTCGGCAAAACCATGAGCGGTGGCGAAATCGTCATCAAACCCGAGCCCGGCTCACTCTTCACCCCGCACGAGGCCATGATCATCGGCAATACCGTCATGTATGGTGCCAGCGGTGGACGCCTCTTCGCAAACGGCCGCGCCGGCGAGCGCTTCTGCGTGCGCAACTCCGGCGGCACAGCCGTCGTTGAAGGCATTGGCGACCATGGTTGCGAATACATGACCAATGGAACCGTCGTCGTCCTCGGCCGCACCGGCAAAAACTTCGGCGCCGGCATGACCGGTGGCGTCGCCTACATCCTCGACCTCGAGAACCGCTTCGAGCGCCTCTACAACAACCAGCTCATCTCCATCTCGCGCCTGGCCGCAACTACAGACATCGCCGCGCTCAAGGCCCTCATCCAAGAGCACCACGACCTCACCGGCAGCCCCCGCGCCGCCGAAATCCTCGGAGCCTGGGAAAAATTCCAGCCCCTATTCTGGAAGGTCAGCCCGAATGTCCCGACCGCCAAACCCGTCCCCGAGCCCTCCAAAGAGCCCGAGGCCACCGGCAAGGTCATCAGCGAAGAAGTCATCGCCTCACGCTGACGAAAAGGCCACGAAGCAAAAATAACGAAACCAGCAAAGGGGATGACTCGTTCATCACCGTGAAATCCACGCCAGCGCCTTTCACGGTCGAGACCACCATGCTCCCCTCTTCCGCGCGCATCGTGCCAATTGGTAGGGACGCCGCGCCGTCGGGGTCCCATTTCTCAGCCGCGCAGCGGCGTCTCCGCCCCACCCACGGCGCTCATAGAGACGCCGCTACAGAGCCCGCGCGACAGCTTGCTGTCCATGATTTTCCTGCCCCTCCCCGGCTCGTTTTACTCGTTTTCAGGCTTTCTTTTCGCCTTCCGCTTTTTAAAATAACGCACCTTGGACTCCACAAAAAAATCTTCTAAAAAACAGAGCGCCAAATCACGCGCCGCAGCGGAAACGGACACCTCGCCGAATGCGACACTTCCCGAGCCAGCGCGTGCGCCTCTCGCGCAAATCCTCTCCTGGAGCGGATTCTACGCCATCCTGCTCATCTGTATGGGCTATGTTTTCTTCCACGCTTTCCTCATCGACAGCGTGACCGTGCGGCTCTGCCGCGAACTCGACGGCCCGAATGCCAAACCCACGGAAGTCCTCCCCGTGCCGCTTCTCGAGATCGCCTTCGACGGTTATGTGTGGAACCGCCATGCGGAGCATCTCGGCGAGAATGGCGACTGGCGCTCGCGCTACACGGACATGGACAACGCTCCCGAGGGACGCGAGATCCACTGGAGCTCCGCCTTCGCTTGGTATCTGCGCGCTCTCGGCGAGTTGCACCGTCACTTCTCCGGCGACACGCTTCGAAACAGCATTTTTCGCGCATCGATCTGGGCAAATCCCCTGCTCCTCATCGTCGCGCTCGCCCTCTTTGCAACCCTCTCCGCGCGCCGTTTCGGCCCGCTCTGCGGATCGGTGCTGGCGATCGGCATGATCACCACAGCATCATTCTACGAGGGCTTCCTGCCCGCCTACCCCGACCACCACGGCATCACCGCCTTCGCTCTCATGGGCATCATCTTCGGCATCGCTTGGGCCGGCGCGGGTTGGGTGCAAAAGCCCGACGGCAGGGCCTTCATCATCCCCACCTCGCTGAAACAAGCGCGCCACGGCATGATTTTTTCGGGCATCAGCGGCGCTGCAGCACTTTGGATCAGCGGGTTTTCTGCTGCATTTGTTGCCGTGGGAGTTGGTCTGGGTGCCATTGTCACGGCATCGCTGTTTATCAAAAAAGCAGCGCGGCAAGGTTGCCAATATCACCCGGAGCTCTGGAGACTCTGGGCCATAACCACAGCCTCTGGCAGCTTGGGTTTTTACATTTTGGAGTATTTCCCCAACC
>JBJTGE010000362.1:0-21062 GCA_046093785.1 Spartobacteria bacterium | reverse complement strand
TGGATGGCCGCTTCGGGTGCGTGACTCCCGAGGAAGCAGTTCGCAGCCACGAACTCTTCGAGGCCGCGCTAAAATCCCAGGAAACCAAAACCGCCGTTACTCTCTAAATCCCCCACCCTGTGAAAACCACGCTCGTTCACGGCCAACCATCGTGGGAGTTTTCCTCCGACACCGTGAGCGCTGCGGTCACACGGCTCGGCGGTCACTTGGCGCCTGTCACCTTTCGATGTGGCGCAAAGGAATTCTCGCCGTTTTCCATCGCCCCATGGGCTGAGGAAAAGATGGAGGCCGACACTCCTTCGATCCTGAAGGCTCTGCGCGGAGATTTTTTCTGCTCCCCATTCGGCGCGGATGAGAAACCCTACCGAGGCGAATCGCACCAACCTCATGGTGAAACGGCCAATGCCAACTGGCACTTCGAATCGCTGAAGCGCAGCGACGCTGGCGTTGACCTGCACCTCTCGCTCGACACCAAAGTCCGTGCCGGGCATGTGGACAAGTTTATCAGCCTCAAAAATGGCGAGTCAGCGGTTTATTCACGCCATGTGCTCAGCGGCATGAACGGGAACATGACATTGGGTCACCATGCGACGCTGAAATTTCCCGACGAGGAAGGCAGCGGACACATCAGCACCAGCCGGATCGCGGGAGGATGGACCTTTCCCGGCGCCTTCGAGGAACCCTCGCGCGGAGGTTACAATTCGCTGAAACCCTCCGCCACCTTCAAGCGGCTCGACCGCGTTCCTCTCGCCCAAGGCGGATACGCCGACCTCAGCAGATATCCGGCCCGCAGGGGATTCGAAGACATCGTGCAGCTGGTCCACCAAGACCGGCCGGATTTTGCATGGGCCGCCGCAGCCTTTCCGAAGCAGGGCTATGTGTGGTTCTCGCTCAAGGATCCCCGCGTGCTGCAGAGCACGGTTTTCTGGATATCCAATGGCGGGCGTCACTATGCACCATGGAACGGCCGCCATGTGAATGTCATGGGCCTCGAGGATGTGACTTCCTATTTCTTCCTCGGCATCTCACCCGCCGAAAAGCCAAATCCCATCAGCCGCGAGGGGTTCAGAACTGTTACAAAACTCGATCCAAAAAAACCGACCATCATCAACTACATCATGGCAGTTGCCGCGATTCCGCATGATTTTGAGCGGGTCAAAAAGATCATTCCCGACGCGCATGGAGTCACCCTTGTCTCTCCCGCAGGACATCGCATTCCTCTAAAACTCGATTTAACCTTCCTCTACAAAAACTCCCTATGAAACGCAGTGAAATCAACGCCCTCATCCGTTCCGCCCAATCCTGTTTTGCAGCCCACGAATGGGCTCTCCCGCCGCGCCCGCGCTGGGATGTGACCGATTTCGGTCTGGGTGATTGGCGGAATTTCGGACTCGTTCTGGTGAATCTCGCGGAGGAACCGGAATACTGCGAAAAGCTCATGTATGCGCAGAAGGGCATGACCACACCGTCCCACTGCCACCGCAAGAAAAAGGAAGACATCATCTGCCGCTGGGGTCGCCTCGCCGTTCAGGTCTGGGCCGGAGTTCCCGATGAAAGCGGGGAGCGGGAATTTTCCATGCCGATCGACCATGAGCCGGTAACGGTCAAATCAGGCCAAGTCATCGAGCTGGCGGCAGGTTCCCGCGTGACCCTTGTGCCGGGAGTTTACCATGCGTTTTATCCAATCAGCGACGAGTGCATCATTGGCGAGGTCTCGACGGCGAATGACGACCTGAACGACAACTTTTTTGTGAATCCCGATGTCGGGCGTTACCCACACCTCGAAGAGGACGAACCGGCCATTCTCCGCCTTCTGAGCGACAAGACCGCATGAGTGCCCGCAAAGGAATCCTCTCCGGCGGCAACTGGATCGTCGACAAACTGAAATTCATCGACACCTATCCGCAACAGGACGCGCTCGCCAACATCCTAACGGAAACAACCGGCAATGGCGGCAGCCCATTCAATGTGCTCCTCGACCTCGCCCGGTTGGGCGCCCCCTTTCCGCTCGCAGGCATCGGCCTGATCGGCGCGGATGCCTATGGGGACTGGATTCACGCCCAATGCGATGCGCACGGCGTTGATCGCACCCGCATTCTCCGACATACCACGGCACCCACCTCCTACACGGATGTGATGACCGTTCAATCCACCGGACGCCGCACCTTTTTTCATCAGCGGGGAGCCAACGCCTTCCTCGCACGGGAACATTTTTCCTTCGCGGGATCGGATGCCAAAATCTTTCATCTTGGCTACCTCCTGCTCCTCGATTTGCTGGATCAACCCGATACGGAATTCGGAACCGCCGCCGCCCGCGTGCTGCATGAGGCGCGGGATGCGGGCTTCAAAACCAGCATCGATGTCGTGAGTGAGGACAGCCAGCGTTTCGCCGAGATCGTTCTTCCAACCCTGCGCCACACGGACTATTGCATCATGAACGAGTTCGAAATCGAACGCACGACCGGCATCCCCACCAAGCCGGGCGGCCTCGTTTCTCTGTCGGCGATTGAATCCGCCTCCCGCCAACTCCTCGCCTCCGGCGTCGGCGAGTGGGTCATCGTCCACTTCCCTGAGGGCGCCTGCGCGCTCGGACATGATGGACAATTCCACATCCAAGGCAGCCTCCATGTCCCGCAAGAGCGCATCATCGGAACAGTCGGCGCGGGGGATGCCTTCGCCGCCGGCGTTCTCTTCGGCCTTCACGAAAACCTCCCAATCGACACCGCCCTCCGCTACGGAGTCGCCACAGCCGCATCCTGCCTCTTCGGTCCCGGAACCTCAGACGGGATCCTGCCAATCAAAGATTGCCTCGCCCTGGCCGACGAACTCGGAACGCGCGATCTCCACGCTTGATTCTTTCAAGTCAGGAGTGCCGGGTTCATCCATCGGATCGGGGAGCATTATCGTAAAAACTCTGGCGAACGGGCCAAGGCAACGATCAAAGTAAAAACAAGCAACTATGTTCGCCAAAGAACGACACAACTCGATTCGAAAAATCGTGAGGGAAAAGCAGCGCCTGAGCTTTGCGGAACTTCAACAACTTTTCCAAGTCTCGCCAGCCACCCTTCGCCGTGATTTAAGCGAAATCGAGCGGGAGGGCGATCTGATCCGCGTGCATGGCGGTGTTCTTGATCCCCTGTATGCCCGCGCAGAAGTTTCCTTCGATGAGCGCCAGCAACGCCAAAGTGCCGAAAAAAAATCCATCGCAGCAAAAGCCAACGAGCTCATCCCGACTGGATCCAGCGTTTTTGTGGATGCAGGCTCCACTTGTCTCGAAGCGGGAAAGTTGCTCATGCGCCGCGCGGACATCCGCTTGATTACGCACTCCGTCGCCTTGGTCGCCGCATGCGCCCATGCCGAAGCCAGCATTATCTGCATCGGCGGAGAATTGCGCAAAGTCAGCGGTGCCCTCGTCGGAGGCAACGCCATCAACGCCTTTGCCAATCTTCAATTCGACTTCGCCCTCATCGGCGCCACAGGCCTGAATTCCGAAGGCTGTTGGACCACGGAGTTCAGCGAAAGCGAGATCAAAAAAAACATCATCGCCCGCGCCAAGCGACGAATCCTGCTCGCCGACCAAAGCAAATGGCACGCCCCCGGCACCGTGCTCTTTTCAGGATGGAAAGAAATAAACGACTGGCTGGTTGACAACCTCTCAACAGTTCCACCACCGGACATCCCCAAAAGCACCGCAATCCACCAAGCATCAGCCCCCAACTGAAGCCGAAACTCCACTTGCAGTTTATTGCATCTTTCACACTGGCACTGCGAAGGAAACTTTTTGCGCAACTTTCAAAAACGAATAGGTCGCAATGTTCCATCAGCGATTTTCCAGCCTTGGAGGGGGCCTAGCGCGGCTCTTGACCAAGGTGAAGCACGCTTGAATTACTGACAGGATCGCTGCGGTTTTCACCGCCGCAATCATTGCAATTGGCGCGCAGCATCAGTTGGCGCCTCCGGATCTCTGTGCGTTCTATCCCGGCGCGCAACTCGGGCTGCTGGCCACCGTGACCGTGGCAAGCGTCTGGGAGCGAAAGGGACAATTTATTACGAAAATGTTTCTCCATTTTAGACGGTGACTCCCGGTTGGTGAACGAACGTGTGCCACAAATATCAAAGAAAATGAAAGCGTCTTGGGATTCCGGTTCCCATTAATAAATGCCCGCGCATCCCATACCAAGGGTGGAAGACGACAACGGAGTCGCTGCATATCAGGCCAGCACAGCCTTCGATAACATAGATACACCAAAATTTTCCGGGAATAATGCAAAAACCGCACCAAACAGTGCTCACATAGTCGTTGCCCGTTCAGTTTTCCGGAGCTCGCGTGGCGTAATACCCGTGCGGTCTTTGACGCAGCGAGAGAGGTGAAACGCGTTGGAAAAGCCGCACTGGTCGGCGACTTCGGCCAACATCGGGCCGGTGGCACGGATCAATCGGATGGCCTGGTCGGTTTTCAAGCGTCAGATCATTGCCGTTGGGGTTTCGCGTTGATCATCCTGGGAAAGTTTTCGGAGGCGGGAGCAGGAGATGCCGCATATCAGGCGGGAACTGACGGCATGCGTGTCGAGGCGGGGAGCGGGGCTTCGTGCTGATAAGTCGGGTCGGCCTCCTGTTTTTTCAGAATGGCATTGATCTCGCGCCAGACGCCAATGAGGCCCTTGGGTGTGGGCGGGAGTTCATGGCGGATCATCTTGTGAAGTTTGCCGAGGTTGTAGCAGGGAACGGCGGCATACATGTGGTGCTCGATGTGGTAGTTCATTTGCCAGTAAATAAAACGAACCACGGGGTTGAGCGTGAAAGTGCGGCAGCAGAGGCGGAAGTCGCTGACATTGTCCTTGAGGCCGACATGCTGGGTGTTGTTGCAGAGAAAAAACAGCCAACTTCCGTAGCACTGGTGTCCGAAGGCCAGCATGATCGGCAGAATCCACTGACCGGTCGCGATCGAAGCGACGACAATCAAGGTATGGCCCAGGATCATGCATCGCGCCCAACGCACAGGGGCCTTTCGGCTCTTCGGGTCGGACTCGGGATAGAGTGTGAGTTCCCATTCGCCTTCGAATTTTCCACGCGCAATCCGGAAGGTTGGTTTCAAATTCGACAAGATGGCTTGTGGATAAAAAATCCCGGTCTTGAGCACATGCCAGAAAAACAGTTTCACCGGCAGGACGACCTCAAGATCATCGGGCGGGTGCAGGGTGTAGCGGTGATGGCGGATGTGGCTGGATTGAAAGGTCTCATGGTTGATCCATCCGAAAAAAGCGAACACATGGCAGAAGAAGGTGTTCAGCCATTTCGTGCGGAACACGGTGCCGTGTCCGAGTTCGTGCACGGCATTGATCAGGAAGGCCGCGACCATTCCATAGAGGAACACGAGGGATGCCGTCGCCCACCAGGGCCAGTGGTGGAAGGAATACCAAGCGGCACCGCATGTGACGGCCAGGATCGCGAGGTAGCCGAGCGTTTGGACTGCGCCTTTGAGGTCGCTTTTCGCATGAAGGGACTTCACTGCCTCCGATGGCAGCTTCGTCCGATACCATGTGATGGCTACATTTTTGCGAACGAACTCAGTGAAGTCCTTGAGCGGCGGTTCTTGTTGAAGGACGGGATTCTCCATGCCGGACACACTAACCAGAGGTTCGCTAAAATGCGTTCGATCCTGACTGGCAGTATGATCTCGAACATTTGCCTCAGGGGAAGCTATCGTATTTGTCGGGGTGTTTTCATCGCTTCTCGAGGTTTCATGCGGGTCAGTCGCTTGAACGAGGAGGCGAAATACTGGGAGGAGGAGAATCCGAGATCGAGTGCGACTCCCGTTACGGTGGCACCTCCCGCCGCGAGGCGTCGCCGGGCCTCCTCGATGCGAAGCCGCAGGGCGAATTCCGCCGGAGGTATTCCGAGCTTCTCCTTGAAGAGGGCCTTGAAGCGGGATGGGGAGAGCCCGGCGATCGCGGAGAGGACATCAATGGTGAGCTTGTCGGGTTCGCCCAGGTTGGACTCGATGTGGTTGATGACATGGGCGAAGCGGTCGGCACCGTGTTCCGCCGATGCCCGCACGCGGGCCGTGAGCAATTCAAGCAGGAAAGCGACAATCCTGTTTTGAATCGCCGTCTTTTTCAAAGGCGTTCCGCAGCCGTGAAGCAAGGTCAGAATGACATCAAGCTGGGTCTTCATTTCAGGCGTTCCCGGAAAGTGGCGGCGGGATGATTTTCCCAGTTCGCACCAAAGGGCACGGCTTTCCTTTTGCGCGAGGCCGAGCAGGGATCCGCCTGTCGAGGAGGGGTTCAAAAGAATCATCCAGTAGAGCAGGCCTTTTTCCTGTGGGCCACCGCCCGTGCCGTGCCTCTCATTCGGCTTGGTCAAAAAGACATCTCCGCCGCGAAGGTGATAGGATTTTTTGTCGATGCAGTAGGTCTGCCGCCCCCTGACAAGGTGGCATATCTCGAAGGCGCCGGGATGGCTGTGTTCCTCGAGACCATCCTCCGCGTTTGCGTAATTGTAGCGGCCAAACATGGCGAGCGAATCAATCCCAAGACGGGGCGGTCTGAGGATCACTCGCTTGCTCGCCCTTAATGTGGAGGGTAGTGCCATGTATGGAATAAAACTGGATATCAACCCGTGGGCAACTGCACATTCGGGTATCAATGTCCCGTTGCCTGTTCGTTTTTCCGGAGTTCGCGTGGCGCAATTCCCGTGCGATCCTTGACGCACCGTGAGAGGCGGAATGCGTTGGCGAAGCCGCATTGTTCAGCCACTTCGGCCAAGGTCAGGCCGGTGGCGCGGATCAATTGAATGGCTTGGTCGGTCTTCAAGCGCCAGATCATTGCCGTGGGGCTTTCAACTTGATCGTCCTGAAAAAGTTTGGCGAGGGTCTGTATCGCGAGGTTCAAGTGTCGGAACCCGCCGAGAATTCGCGCCGGGTTTCCTTGTCGCCCGACGGAGGCGGAACCACTCGCTTTTGGACCGCCATGGCCTCTACATTGAAGCGGGCGCTGTCATCCTCGGCGGTCTCCTGAAAAAACGGCAGGCAGGTGATGCTGCCCCAGATGCCGGGCGAGGAATTCCGCGATTTCGTCGAGTCTTTCCGGCAGGTTGAATTCCGCCCTGCTGTGTCCCGCGCCGTGAATGACCTGCAGTGTGCTTTCGACGCCGGCATCCTGGAGCGCCTGGTGCAGTCTCTGGCTTTGGACCAGCGGCACGATGTCGTCCCGATGGCCGTGAACGATGAAAAACGGCGCGCTCCCGCCATGCACATGGTGAAGCGGGCCGGCGATCCGGGCCTTTTCCCGATTTTGTGAAATCGGTCCGCCGAGCAGACGGTAAACCGCAGATTCCGGGGAATCCACCGAAGGGGAAAACGGTGCGCCCCATTCCAGAAAATCGACCGGCCCGAACCAATTCACAACGCATCGGACCCCGCTTGATTGATCAAGATGATCACCCGCATCGAAGTCGCGCGTGAGGCCGGTGGTGCCGAGAAGCGCGGCGAGGTGTCCTCCGGCGGATTCGCCCCACACACCGATCCGGGCGGGACCGATGCCATATTCCTGAGCATGGGCACGCAACCAGCGCACGGCGGATTTGCAATCATGGAGCGGGACGGAAAAGCCGCCTCGTCGCTGAGTCGATAACCAACACTGGCGATGACATAGCCCCGCTCCGCGAAGTTCCGCACCACGCAGGGATGTTTATTGCCGCATTCCCAAGCCCCGCCGTGAATCCAGAGAATCGCTGGCAACGGGCCAAGGGCACAATCTGGCAGGTAAAGATCCAGCGCCTGCCTCGGGCTGCCGCCTGCGAGTATAGGGAATGTCATGGATGGCTCTCATGGCTTGGGAAACAAACAGGCCCCGGGAACCGGCGAAGGAAGATCAGCCAACCTCACATGCCGCCACTCGTGCTTGCGGTGAAAGTCGCAAACGGCGTGCGGCGAGGTGCTCGAGATGACAGGCTTTTGTATTCCGGGCGTGCGGTCATAGCGGCCGAAGGAAATGTGCCACTCGGGATGCTCGCCGCCAAAGAGCTTCCCGAGCGAAATCCGCGCCTCGACACTCCAACGCGAAGCGGTGAGGGCTGTCCAGCTCGTGAAAAGCGGTTCCGCGACGGCATGGTCCTCGATGGTTTTCCTGACTCCGCTTCCATCAAAGTAAAGCTGGAGGACGCTGTTGGAGGGCGCCACATGAAGCTCGTAGTAGGCCTTTCCGTCAGCAGGCCCGAGGAAAATCTCCAAAGCATCGCACTGCATGAAGGCCGGAAAATTGAAGGCAAAGGCATTCTGAATGAGATGCGAGTCGGTCAACTCCGCGCGGATGAAGAGTGCATTTTCCGAGAAGCCGAGCGTGACCTGTCCCGGCACGAAGGCGGGGTCGGGTTGTGGGAGCCACGGTTGGCCGAAAGACCAGGTGTGGTCTGGGTTTTTCATGGAATCATGCCGCTTGAAAAAGTTCGCCCGGATTGTCCTTGATGACCACATTGCGCAGGCCCTCCGCCACGATGCCGTGGTCGGGCGACCAGTTCTCCTCCCTGCTGAATCCGGTGCTGCCATCGTTGTTTTCGTCATCGAGTCCGGCGACCATCGTGTTGCCGGTGACAGTCACGCCGCGCGCGCCGATGAACACGATGTGGGCGCTGCAGTCCTCGCCGGGACGGTTCCAGACGGGGCGACCGCTGCGGTAGATCATGTTGCCGGTGATGGTGGCGGCGTTGTTCTCGCCGATGCTCGCGTAGCCGGCAGCGCCATTCAGGGAAAACCCTTTGTCGAGGACGAATCCGTCCGAACCACGCACAGAGAAGCCGTGGCCCTTGTTCTCGGAAAACATGTTGCCTCGGCCCCGGAAGCACCAGATCCGGCTCCGGCGCACACCGTCGACGCTGAAACGCGAGACCTTGCAGCCCTCGATGAGCGGCCTGTCCACGGTGGTGCCGTAGTCCGGTTTGTCCACCAGGATGCCGTGCACGCCATTGCCGATATGCTGTCCATCGAGGCAGAGGCCGTTCTCGCGCGCGCCGATGGCAAGGCGTGAGATCGAGCAGGCAGGAGGCGGCGGGGTCGATGAGCTTGAGCGTGAATCCTCCATTGCCCTTTCAGGCATAGGCGGGCGAGCCGTTGGTGCCTGTGTGGGGATGCATCTTCAGCCGGCCGATGCAATAGACTCCCGGCGGAACCTCCACGGTCGCCTGGCTCTCCGCAGCGAAATCAAGGAGCTTTTGGAAGACGGCCGTGTCGTCGGTCTTGCCGTCGCCCTTGGCGCCGGCGGTTTTGACATTGAAAGCAGTGGTCATTGTTTTCAGTGAGCAATGTCCGAGGGGCACGGGTCATAGTGCGGGTGCGGGGCTTTCGGGATGCGGAGTCCGCCGGTTTGGTAAACCACGGGCGGGCCGTCGCATTCGATCTTGAGCACGGGCCAGAGGCCGGTCTCGTCGTTTGCGGGCACATTGCCGATCTGCACGCGGGTGCCGCTTTGGGTGAAGCGGAGCGTCTCGCCGTTGTCGAGGCGGCTCACGGTGACGACTTTGTTCTGCAGACCCCCGAGGGTCGCCTTGTCGCCGGGGGAGCGGCGCAGGAGCCAGAAGAGGGAGTGTCCCTTCACCGTCATCGGGCCGTGGAAATTCCAGTCGCCACGATGGTCTCCGCGCTCCTGCAGGCTGAAGGTGAAGAGTTCGGTTCCGTAGATCGCCTCGCCGTTT
This sequence comes from Spartobacteria bacterium, assembly GCA_046093785.1. Taxonomy (GTDB): domain Bacteria; phylum Verrucomicrobiota; class Verrucomicrobiia; order Chthoniobacterales; family Terrimicrobiaceae; genus UBA967. Next base: position 11,375 of record JBJTGE010000362.1, on the reverse strand, counting down.
TTTTTCAGCCACTCGCCGACTCGGTGCAGCACGCGGGTGCAGGGCTCGGGCACGATGCCTTCGGGCGTGGGGCCGACATTGAAGAGAAGGTTGCCGTTTCCCTGGGCGCAACGGGTGAGCATGTCGAGAACCTGAGACCCGGTTTTCCATTCGTGGTCGCCGGCATGGAAGCCCCAGCTTTCGTTCATCGTCACGCAGGCCTCCCACGGACGCCACGGATTCGGCGCGCTGAGATGCTGCTCGGGCGTGGCGAAATCACCCGGCAGGCCGTTGCGGCCGTTGAAGAGGATGTGCGGTTGGATCTCGCGGACCATGGCGTTCATCTTCTCCGCCTGCCATCCAACGGCGTTGAACGGCCACCAGCCGTCATACCAAAGGATGTCGATCGGGTTGTAGCGGGTCACCAGCTCGCGGATACGCGCGTGCGTGGCGGCGATGAATTTTTCGTAAGCGGCGGAATCCTCCAACGCGGCGACCGAATCGGGTTGGTCATACCAGTTGTTGAGGCTGTGGTAGAGCCCAACCTTGAGCCTATGCTTGCGCGCGGCGGCAATGATTTCGGCCACGAGATCGCGTCCGGCCGCGCCGCTGTTGCCGATGTGAAAATCGGAGAGTTCGGTCGGGTAAAGCCGGAAGCCCTCGTGGTGCATCGTCGTGAGCACGACATAGCGCATACCGGCATCCACCGCCATGCGGCAGAGCCTGTCGGCGTCGAAGTGTTTCGCGGTAAAGCGGACGGCGAGTTGCTTGTATTCCTCCAGAGGAATCTCCTCGCGGTTCCAGACCCATTCAGCGCGCTCCAGCAGGGAGTAGAGACCGTAGTGGATGAAGAGCCCGTAGCGGGCTTCGGTGAACCAGGTGTTTGTCATATCAGGATCGTGGAGCGAGGAGTTTGTGTTTCTCAGCCGTCTCAAGCCAGGCATCGGCGATCAGTTGAAAGCCGGCATGGGTGGCGTGAATGCCGTCGTAGGCCCAATAGGCCGCCGGAGCGAGTTCGAGAGCCTTGTCGAAGAGGCTCTGCAACGGAAGGAGCGGAGCGCCGAATTCGCCGGCGATCGCGGCGATCCCCTCCTGGATCGGCTTGAATTCGCCCCTCCATTCCACCGTGACCTCTCCCGCCTCAAGCAGGAACGGTTCCATCAACAAAAAACGAATCCGGGGATTTTGCGTGCGCATTTGCTCCAGCATCCGGCGGTAGGAGGCGAGCACCTCGGCATCCGGGATGTCTTTCACTCCTTTCCGGCGGCGGATGATGTTGTTCACGCCGATGAGGAGTGAGAGCAAATCCGGGTGGTGGTCGAGCGCATCGGCCTGCCAGCGCTTCTCCAGGTTCTGCACCCCTTGCCCGCTGATGCCCCGGTTGACAAATTCAAAACGGCTCTCGGGATGCCGCAACCCGAGGCGTGCGGCGACAAGGAACGCATAGCCGTTGCCGAGTTGGAACGCCGGGTTGATCTCCTCCGGCTTGCGAAAGGCGTCGGTGATCGAGTCGCCTTGGAATAATATTTTCATGGTTTTAAAATCACTCGGAAAACGGCGGCGGATTTGCGGTCACGGTCGATGAGGACGACTCCATTCTCAACCGGAATAGTCTCGCCGGATTCGAGATAGACGAGACTGGAAACTGATTTATCGGCGAATGTGACCATCGAGCGGGCGGCCTCGGGACGGCGCTGAAGAGATTGCGGGGTTGTTTGTAAACGCGGTGGCCGCCTTCGGACTTCATGTCCTTGCCGGTGTTCCAATCAATCCAAGTGACCGTGCCTTCGGGTTCCACGCGAACCTTGGGGGCCGGCGTTTCCTTGTCGAGCAGGGCGGTGAGCCAGGCGATCGACTCCAGCGAATCCTCCTCCGGTTGACCCGATCCGAGGCCGACCGGCATCCACCGGACGCTCCCCTTGCCTTTGGCAACAGGTTCACCGGGCTTTGCGGGAGCGCCGCCGAGGAAGGTGATGACGGTGCCGGAATCGTTGCGGCTGGGCCATGTTCCCGAAACGACGAGCTTCCCGCCGTCGTGGACATAATTTTCCAAGGCCTGTGCCGTGGTGCTGTGGATGAATGGTGATCCGGGAAGGATCACCAGGGGAGCCGCTCCGAGCTTCGCCGTGGAGTGGACGGGATCGATCACCGAGGCCTGGCGACCGGTGTGCTCGACGACGCGGAAGATGCCTTCGTATTCCAGCGAGGTTTGGCCGCACTTGGCACCGCCAACCATGGGCTCGCCGACATAGAGTGCGTTGTCGTTGCACGGCGAGGGATCGCCAATGTAGGGGTGCTGGTGGCTGGTGAGATCGTGGATGACCGCCAGATCCGTGGCCGGGACGAGGTCGTCCCAGCCTTTGATTGTGCGGAAGTATTGAATTTCTCCGCCAAAGATGTTTTTCAAGTCAGGTTTTCGGAACATGGGAACATTGAAAATCGCAGGTATACTACGAAGGTCAATTTTTCAAAAAAAAATCTTGCGAACAGGAAGGGGAGGTTTATAAAAATCATCACAAACACTGATTCGCCTTTTTGGGAAGAAAGGCTAACTCAACCATCATCCCCATCCAAAGAAACCAAACAACCAAACACACATGAAAAAAACCTCCACCTTCCTCACATCTTTTGGTATTGGCCTGGCCATTCTGAGCACTGGACTTGTCCATGCGGCAGAACCTCCGAAGGAAACACCTGCCAGCGATTCAAAAATTACAACAAGGTTTGAAAAAGCGGATACGGATGATAATGGCTTAATCAGTCTCGAGGAATATAAGGCCTATTCCGTGCAGAGAGCTGAAAAGAATGCGGCATTCAAATTTCCTCAAGTAGATACAGATAAAAATGGATCTATAAGCCGGGAGGAGTTTAATCTGCATCATAATAGAGCAGCTGACGATTCAAAGTTCGCAAATTATTTTAAAAAATTCGACACCGATGACAATGAATCCATCAGTCTTGAAGAATTCCAAGCCAATGCTTTTCAGCAAGCTAAAATCAATTCTGAAAAGATTTTTACGAAATTTGATGCAGATCAAAATCAAACTTTAACATTGGAGGAATTTTCCGCATCTGAAGCGCCCACCGCAAGAAAGCAGGAACAGAAACAGGAGTAATAGAGCCTTCGATTTCCTTCAGCATTCAGATTACCAAAAAAAACATTTCAAAAAATGGAATATTCAATTGAATTAAATAAAATTAAATAAGTTTTAAAGATTTCTTAAAAAGAAAGTATTTTTTGGATATGGGGTAATACAAACATCATCCTCCCATCCAAAGAAACCAAACAACCAAACACACATGAAAAAAACCTCCACCTTGCTCACATCTTTAGGTATTGGTCTGGCCATTCTGAGCACTGGACTTGTCCATGCGGCAGAACCTCCAAAGGAAACACCTACTGACGATTCAAAAATTGCAAAAAGGTTTGAAAAACTTGATGCAGATAAAAACGGTTCCATCAGCCTCGACGAATTCAAAGCCAACGCCAAGAATCCTGCAAATGCTGAAAAAAAGTTCGGCAAACTTGATACGGATAATAATGGATCTTTGAGCCTTGCGGAGTTCTCCGCAGGGGCGACGCCCAAGCCTCCCAAAGGCGATCAATAAATCACAAGGCCTCCGATATCGGAACCTTGATTCAAGACAATCAAATGGCGTCCGGGCGGTGCTGTAGCACCGCCCGGATTTTTTTAGGATTTTGATTATAATAACTTTCCTAAAATAATATGCTATTTTTGAATGATGCCAAATCCTGTATGCTTTTGAATTTTTTGAAGTTGGCGCGGTAGCGTCTGGTCTCGGGGAGCGCGTGCGCCCCCGGGTGCCTTCGAGTGCGCCCCGCGCACGACATGGAGAGTTTTTACCGGCCAGCGGCCACACTTTTTTCCAATCACCCCGCGAGGGCGCGTGGCGCTGCACCCGAGGCGGGCGCGCTCCCCGAGACCCATCGAAGCGAAGTCATTCGTAAATCCAAAACCTTGGAAACTTTGGATAAGGTGTCTCGCAGGAGAGTAGCATACCCGAAGGGGCCTGGGAAGCATCGCTGGATGGCGGCAACGAGGCCAAGAAGGCAGGGGTATCTCGCCCCTTTGGGCACTGATTTTCGGCTGGAACGGAGTCATGCCCTTATTTTCCTTCCCACGATTTTCAGATGAAGTCAGGACATCAGGCCTTGCGAAAAAGAATATCGCAGCTATACCACTCATTTCTCTCCTTCATGACAGAATTCATCGCCATCACGGGCTGCGCGTCAAGAACGCGTGGATCACTCAACCAGCCAGGAGACATCCTTGCAGCCTCAGGAATCCCCTCAAACCTACCCAAAGGCTTTGTTATCGCAGGGGAAAGCGGGCGATTTCTTTTCGATCCGCGAATCCATAAGCATTGTAAGGACAACATCAGTCCGAACCATTGAAATTTCTTCAACCCCACGAAATGAACACAAACATCCCGCCAACACTGAAGACCGGGGATTTTCAACTCGACCGTGCCTTCCGGATCGCGATGGGCGACATGCTGGGAAATGTGATCCATTACCGGAGTGGACTTCTGGAGAAACCGGCGCCCTGCCTGGCGGCCGGGTTGAGCTATCCCGATCCCTGGACGCGCGACACGGCCCTGAACACCTGGAATGGTGCCGGCACCCTTATCCCCGGGGTCATGAAAAACACGCTCCTCTCCTGCCTGACGCGGGGCGACGCCTCGGCCGGCATGGGCGAGGGGTGCAATGATGTCGCCGGCAGCAAGGTGCCTCCCGGCATGGTCTCGATCAGCGGTCAATACTGGGATCGCGTGATCTGGGCGGTCGGGGCGTGGGCTTTCTACTGCCAGAGCGGGGACAGGGAGTTTCTCGCGCTGGCCCTGGAGGCGGTGCGCAACTCGCTTCCCTATCTGGAGGAGAACGAGTGGGACGGAGAGAAACAGCTTTTCCGTGGCGGCGCCTGCATCGCCGACGGCCTTGGGGCCTACGGGGATATCTACTCCAATGTGAAGGACTCGGGCATTTACCAGTGGCCGGAGAAGAATCCCGACAAGCGGCATCCGAAGGGTGCGGGGCTTCCTGTCATGGCACTCTCGAGCAACTGCCTCTATGCCGAAGCCTACCGCCTGGCCTCGGTCATGGCGGGGGAACTGGGACTGGAAGCGGATCCGCACTGGGAGGGAATGAGGAAGAAAGTCATCGAGGGAATCCAGACCAATCTCTGGGATGCCGGGGGCGGATTTTTCCGCGCCTACACGGATCCCTGGGGCGGCTCGGGGCCGCACCAGGAGTGCCTTGGCAACTGCTTCGCCCTGCTCTTTGGCATCGCCACCGGGAAGCAACGCGCGCTCATTGTCAAAAACCAACCTTTCCTCGCCTACGGTCCGCCTGCGGTCTGGCCGGACTTCCCGCGCTACGCCAAGGCGGATGTGCCGATCCAGCACTGCCCTCCGGGCCGCCCGGATATCGCGGCGGAGAATCTCGTGCTCTCTCAATTCCCGAATATCCGCAACGGACTGGCCGGTCACGGCGGCATTGTGTGGCCCCTGATGATGGGCATTCACGGCGAGGCCGTTCTTCAGGAGGGGTGCGGAGATTTGTTTGATCGGGAGCTGAAACTGATGGCAGAGGTCTTCTGCCGCGCCGTGCAATGCCCGGAGATCATCCATCCGGATTGCGGCGCGCCCGGCGGCGCCGTTGTGGAGGTCGGCGGCACGGCCGACACCATCGACCGCGCTGTCTCCTGCTACCGCCAGACCTGGTCGGCGACGAGCTATCTACGGATGATCCTGCACGGGATTTTCGGGCTCGAGTTTTTGCCTCAGGGACTGCGATTCCATCCGCGCCTGCCCTGCGGCATCGGGCACGCGGAATTGATCGGCCTGCCATGGCGCGACGCCCTCCTGCATATCGAGTTGACGGCATCGGCTGCAAAATCCGTCATGCTGGACGGCCAACCGCTTTCCGGGGGAATACTGCCCGCTGACCTTGCCGGGGAACACCGGATTTCACTCTCATGACGCCTGAACCCTTGCAGCAAGATGCCGTTCGACACGGCCCGGTCGAGTCGCTCCCGACGAGGCCATTTCACATCATGACCAAGCCGGTCGGGCCGATTTGCAATCTCGATTGCGAATACTGCTTCTACCTAGAGAAGGAAAAACTTTTTCCCTCCAACGAGAATTTCAAAATGAAGGACGATGTCCTGGAGGCCTACATCTCCCGATACATCGCCTCGCAAAACACACCCGAGGTGACCTTCGCCTGGCAGGGGGGGGAACCCACCTTGCTCGGACTCGATTACTTCCGGCGCATCGTCGAGTTGCAGAAAAAACACCGCGGCGGAAAGGTCGTCCACAATGCGATCCAGACCAACGGCACGCTTCTCGACGACGATTGGTGTTCCTTTCTGAAGGACGAGGGTTTTCTGACCGGCTTGAGCGTGGACGGTCCGGCGCACCTGCATGATGTCTATCGCGTGGACAAGAAAAAGCGTCCCACCTTCGACCGGGTCATGAAGGGGCTTGGGCTGTTGAAAAAACACGGCGTGGAATTCAACACGCTCACCGTTGTGAACGCGGCCAACTCGAAGCATCCGCTGGAGGTTTATCGTTTCCTCAAGGAGATTGGCAGCGGTTTCATCCAGTTCATCCCGTTGGTCGAGCGCAAGGCGGATTCGCTGGCCTCCGAGGCGGGACTTGAACTGGGCGCGCCCACGGATGGTGCCGTGGCCGAGTCACCGGTCACTTCCTGGAGCGTTCCCTCGCGCCGTTACGGCGAGTTTCTCTGCGCGATCTTCGACGAATGGGTGCGCCGCGATGTCGGGAAGTTTTTTGTGCAGATCTTCGATGTGGCGCTCGGGAACTGGATCGGTGCCGGATCCGGCCTGTGCGTTTTTTCGGAGAAATGCGGGGCGGCCCTCGCCTTGGAGCACAACGGCGACCTCTATTCGTGCGATCACTATGTTTACCCTCAATACAAACTCGGCAACCTTCTCAACCATTCCCTCGGGGAAATGGTGAATTCGCCGCAGCAGATCAAATTCGGCAATGACAAATCCGACACGCTTCCGCGCTATTGCCGCGAATGCGAAGTTCGTTTCGCCTGCCATGGCGAGTGCCCGAAACACCGCTTCATTGAGACTCCGGACGGCGAACCCGGACTCAACTACCTCTGCGCCTCCTACAAACTTTTCTTCAACCACATCGCGACCCACATGAACACGATGGGCGAGTTGCTCCGCAGAAACCAACCGCCCGCCAGAATCATGGAAATCCTCGCAAGAAACGATGCGGCCAATGCCCTGCGAACCGCCGGTCGCAACGATCCCTGCCCATGCGGCAGCGGTAAAAAACGCAAGCACTGCCACCCCTGACCGCCCTTCTCCCCGCCGGTGCCGATCCGGCACGGCAAAACCCGCCAACCTCACAACATGAAACTGACGACCCGAAAAGAATACGAAGACAAGAACCTCGCAACACGCGCCGAGCGGATGCGGTGGTGGAAGGAGGCGCGCTTCGGAATGTTCGTGCACTTCGGCCTCTATTCGATTCTCGGACGGCATGAGTGGGCGATGGCCACCGAGTGCATCCCCAAGGAGGAATACGGGCGTTTGACGGAACAATTCCAGCCCCGCCCGGGTGCGGCGCGAGAGTGGGCGCGCTTGGCGAAGAGGGCCGGCATGAAACACATGGTTTTCACGACCAAGCACCACGAGGGCTACTGCCTCTGGGACACCAAGCAGACGGATTTCAACAGCGTCCGCAGCGGCCCCAAGCGCGACCTGGTGGCCGAGTATGTCACCGCCTGCCGCGAGGAGGGGCTGAAGGTCGGATTCTATTACTCGCTGATGGACTGGCATCATCCGGATGGCGGAGCCTGTCACTATGATCCCGAGGCCCGTCGCCGTTTCCTGGAGTTCACCAGGGGCTGCGTGCGCGAACTCATGAGCAACTACGGCCAGGTCGATATTCTCTGGTATGACATTCCCAAGCCGTTGGACAACCCCGAGGGCTGGGAGTCCGACGCGATGAACCAGATGGTCCGCTCGCTGCAGCCCGGAATCCTCATCAACGACCGTTCGCAATTGCCCGAGGATTTCTCGACGCCGGAAGGGAAGGTCAAACCGGTGCAGACGGAGCGGGAGCGCGGATGGGAGGCCTGCATGACCTTCAATGGCTCCTCCTGGGGCTACATGACCGGCGTGGAGGTGGATGCGTGGAGCGCGCGCGACATCGTGAAGATGCTCGGCACGGTCACCTCGAAGCAGGGAAATCTCCTTCTCAATATCGGGCCTCTCCCCGATGGCAGCGTCCCGCCCGATGCGGTCAAGCCGCTTGAGACGGTAGGACGCTGGCTGGAGTGCCACGGAGAGGCCGTCTATGGCCGGATCGATTCCTTCTCCGGATTTCCGACCTTCTGCGGCCCCGTCTCCCGCAAGTCCAATGTCCTTTATTTCTGGCGGCAGATCTGGTCGGGAACGGAGCAGGGCCTTGGGGGCTATGAGACGGAACTCAAATCCGCCACCTGCGTGACCACCGGAAAGCCCGTGCGTTTCACCCAGGAAGGATACCGCATCCGCCTGCTCGACCTCCCCGGGAAATGCCCGGAGCCCGAAGTGGGCGTCACGGTTTTCAAACTCGAGTTTGCCGCGGAACCGGTCTTCAAGTGGCTTCCCACCACCCCGGCCATTGTGGCCGGATGGTCGTGATGCCTGTCACAATCCTCGCGGAAAAACTAACGTCAGGCGCGGCTTCGCCAATAGGCGCGTGATTTTTTGAGCTCCTATTGACGCGGCGCATCCCCCTGGAGGTTTACAGGCTCACCCGCCGCCCTTCTTCCGCGCTGACATATCCGGCGTAGATCACCTTCATGGTGTCTTCCGCCAGCGTGAGATTGCTTTCCGGTTCCCGTTTCTCGCGGAAACAATCGATGAAGTCCTGCAATTCCCCGTCGTAGCCGTGAATCCATTCCTCGTCCGGGCCCGGAAAATTCCAACCCCCGTTGGTTTCGAGCTTTTCCTGGATGTATTTGTCGCCAAAAATCCCCTGCTCGGGCGCATAGATTTTCAGGGTGTCGCTGGGGTTGATGTTTATTTGCAGGACTGCGTTGGAGGCGTAAAGGGTGAGGTTGTTGCGCACTCCTCCAATCACCCCGTCGGAGGAGTGGATGGTGGCCCGGCTTCCGTCCTCGAAGGTGATGATCGCGCAGGACCAATCCTCCACATCCACCCATCCCGTCTTGATCCACTTCTTCTCCTCCGATTCAAAAGAAGGGATGCGGGTGTGGTTGCCCACTTCCGCCGTCACGCTCTTGGGGCGGATGGGGCGGCCGCTGCGGAGGCCGCCCTCCCATGCCTTGAGATGCAGCGCCGCCCCGACGGGGTGTGCCCCGAGCCGAATGAGCGATCCCCCGCCGGCCCGCTTCCACTGCTTGGCATATTCGGCATGCGATCCGCTGTGGCTTTCCTCCGCCCGGATGTCCATGAGCGTTCCCTTGGCCCGCGCAAGCAGGCGTTTGGCTTTTACAAGCGGGGGTGCGTAAACAAAGTTCTCCGCGTAGCCGAACCCCACGCCGTGTTCCTTCACGGCATTCACGCAGGCCCGGGTGTTGGCAAGCGCCTCCTCGAGGAGTTCCGCTTGGGGAGAAGGCCGGGAGTATCCGTGGATTTTCCCTCTCCAAACGCACCCGAGAGCGGTTTCTCGCAGATGATGTGTTTCCCGGCCTGCGCCGCGGCGATGATCATGTCGCGGTGCAGATCGTTGGGAGCGCAAATGTCCACGGCATGGATCTCGGAATCCTTCAGCATCGCCTCGAACGAAGGGTAGGCTTTGGCCATCGACCATTTTTTTGCAAAGGCCGCCGCAATGGCCGGGTTCCGGGAGGCCGCCCCCAACAGCTGGAACTTGGCACCATTGAGTTTCCGATAGGTCAGGGCATGGAGATCGGCGATAAAGCCGGTGCCGACAATTCCGATATTGATTCTGTCCATGGGACGATTCGAAGGCGTGGCTTACTTGAGGTTGAACGATTCAAAGAGTTGTCGGCAGTCGATCAGCCCGCCGTCGGAATCCGTGCAGTCGTCGATCGCGAACGAGATCAATTCCGAGCGCCACGCATCGGTGGCGGACTGGTAGGGAGGGTCGCCTGCGGCCATGCGCCGGAGGAACTCCTGTCGGCAGCCGGCAATGTCGTGACCGGCATCCATGGCACCGAGGGGAAGCCCGGAATAGTCGATCCGGCGTTCGAACTCGGGCTTGAGCGAATCCGAACCGACGGGACTCGCCATGTAACGAAAGACATTGATGTATCCCTCCCACAAGTTGACCTCCACCGCCCCGCGGGTTCCGGCCAGCGCCATGCGGAAGAGGTGCCCTTGGCGCGCGCCTTCCACCTTGGAGCCTCCGGCACTGTGGCCAACCTTGTTGTGGCTGCCGGAATAACGACCAGTCACGCCGTTGGCAAACCGGATCATCACGGTGTAGTTGTCCGGAAACTCGTATTGCGGCAGCGTGTTGGGTGAGGAGAAGACCCTGCAGGTCTCCATTTCCCCAGCCCAGAATCGGAGAAGATCGAGCATGTGGATGCCTTCCATCTTGAAATAGCCGCTCGTCCGGCGCTTGGTGCGGTAACATCCCTGCGGCGTGTCGTTCGTCCATCCGCCCCTGTGATGGTCGATCTCGACCTGGCGCAGTTCACCGATTTCGCCGCTGTCGATGAGATTCCGCACGGTCCGGCCGACGCGCGATGCGCGGAACTCGAGATCCACGGCCACGGTCTTCCCGCTGCGCTTCTCGGCCGCGAGGATCTCGCGCCCCTGTTCGCGCGTGATGCCCATCGGCTTTTCAATGAAAACATTCTTGCCGCCCTCGAGACAGGCGACCGCTATATCGCGGTGCGTCTCGTTGGGGGTGAAGGTCACCACCGAATCGCAGCCGGGCATTTGCGCGATTTCTCGATAGTCCTTGGTAACGAGCAACTCGGGCGCCTCGCGGCGCACGCGCTCGAGCACATCTTCGCGCAGATCACACACGCCGACCAGTTCACAGCCTTCCGGCAGCCCGGCCCACACTTTAGCCGCCGCGCCGATCCCGCCAATGAGTGCCACCCTGTGTTTATTCATGTTTTTTCATAATTTCACTCACTTGATCGGCTTGTTTCCGGTCACCCATCCGACGGCCACCTCGGGCCGCAGTTGTTCGAAAATGAAACGGCCGGCTTCGGCATTTCAGGCCTGCACATCCACAATGATCGGTTCCGCCGGCAAATGCTTGCCGTGCGCCAGATCCTCGTCTCCGGCGCGGACGATCATCCCTGGCTTTGGGTCGATACGGCCGCTGAGAAGAGGGTCGCCTGTCTCTTTCATCCAGCGGGCCAGCCGGGCACGCATCTCGGCGAGCACCGCGGCATGCCC
>JBJTGE010000361.1:0-7077 GCA_046093785.1 Spartobacteria bacterium | reverse complement strand
CTCCGCTTCGAGCATCTGGGCGGGGGAGAGGATCATGGCATCAGGTGAAGACCGTCTTGCTGCGGTCGTAGAAACTTGTGTGGATCGGGTTGTTCTCCTCGCCGCACAGCTCGGCGAAACGCTCGAGGGCCTCGCGTTGTGCGGAGTCGAGGCGCGTGGGAACTTCGACCTGCACATAGGTAAGGATGTCACCTTTGGCCAAGCCTTGAAGCGCGGGCATTCCGAGACCCCGGATGCGGAAGGTCGATCCGCTCTGCGTGCCGGCGGGGATTTTCAAACTCACGGCGCCATCCAAGGTCGGCACGCGGATTTCGCCGCCGAGCGCGGCGGTGGTGAAAGGAATCGGCACCTCGCAGGCGAGATCCATGCCGTTGCGGGTGAAAACCTCGTGCTCCTTGATGTGGACGACCACATAGAGGTCGCCGGAGGCCCCGCCGCGAAGACCGGCCTCGCCGCCTCCCGTGCTGCGCAGGCGCGAGTCGCTGTCAATGCCGGCGGGGATTTTGATTTTGACGCGGCTGGTTTTTTCGACCCGGCCCTCGCCTTGGCAGGAAGTGCAGGGTTTTTCGATGATGCGTCCCGAGCCGTGGCAGGCGGGGCAAGTCTGGGCGACTTGGAAAAAACCGCGCGAGGCGACCACTTGGCCGCGGCCGCGACAGGTCGGGCAGGTGACGGCTTTGCTGCCTTTTTGCGCGCCGGACCCGCTGCAAGGCTCGCAGGCGTCGAGTTTGCGGATTTCGATTTCCTTCTCGCAACCCTTGGCAGCCTCTTCCAGCGTGATCTGCAGGTCGTAGCGCAGATCGGATCCGCGCTGGCGTCCGGAGGAATCCACTCCGCCGCCACCACCGAAAAATTGTTCAAACACCCCGCCGCCGCCTGCGCCGCTGAAGACCTCGCGGAAGAGGTCGAACGGATCATGAAATCCCCCGCCGCCTCCGCCCATGCCGTTTTGAAAGGCCGCATGGCCGTAGCGGTCGTAGGCGGCGCGCTTGTTCGGGTCGCTGAGAGCCTCGTAGGCCTCGCCGAGTTCCTTGAATTTCTCCTCCGCCTCGTGGTCGCCTGGGTTTTTGTCGGGATGGTATTTGACGGCCAGCTTGCGGTAGGCGCGCTTCAGGTCCTCCTCGCCGATATTGCGATCGACGCCGAGCACTTCGTAATAGTCCCGCTTTTTACTCATTGCGCGCCCTTGGAAACAATCACGGATGCGGCGCGGAGGAGGCGGTCCTTGAGTTTGTAACCCTTGCGGACCTGGCGGATCACTTGGCCTTCCGGCACATCGGCGCTGAACTCCTGCGAGACGGCATCGTGCTTGTTGGGATCAAACGCCTCGCCATCGGCGGGGACTTCCTCGAGCCCTTGACTGCGGATGAAATCCTGGAGCTGGCGATGGACCATGGACATACCTTGCAGAACAGACGCGGCATCGGTCGCGTTGCGGGCGGCATCAAGGCCGAGCTCGAAATTGTCGATGACGGGGAGAAGTTTTTCGAGCAGGCCGTTGTTCGCGTAGCGGATGGCGTCCTCTTTTTCGCGAAGCGAGCGTTTGCGGAAATTGTCCAAATCCGCGCGGGCGCGGAGGGCGAGATCCTTGAGCTTGGCGGCCTCGGCCTGAAAGTCCACCTCGGCGATTTCGCCATCGGGCGTCGCATCGGGAGCGGGCTCCATCACTTGGTCTTCAAGGGGATCGGATTCGTTGGAAGTGTTCATTTTTTGGATATGGCGATGAGTGTGAAGTCGTCGTGCTTGAAGTCGGCGCCGGTGAGGTTTTTGACATCCTCCGCGACATACCTGACGACGCCAGCGGCTCCATGCGGTGCGCTGACGCGGAGGGCTTCGATCAGGCGTTCAATACCGTATTCAAGACCCTCGTGATTCATGGCTTCCGTGGCACCGTCGGTGTAGAGCAAAATGCAGTCACCGGCCTCCATCACAAGACTCAAATCGGCGCAAACTCTATTGAAGACCTCGCCGCTGTCAATCCCGAGGGCCATGCCTTTGGGGCTGAGTTTTTCAACAGTGCCTGTGGCGGCGCGATAGAGCAACGGGGCGTCGTGGCCGGCGCGGGCCAGCGTAACCCGCCCGGCCGCGCCATCGAGAATGAGGTAGGCCATGCTGATGAACATGTCCTCTTTGATGTCGGGGTAGAGTTGGGAATTCACCCGACGGAGGACATCCGAGGCGGCGGCGGAAGCCGTGGCCTCGCGGCGCAACACCCCGCGGCACATGGCCATGATGAGGGAGGCCGGCACGCCCTTGCCCGAGACATCGGCGATGGCCACGCCGAGGCGGTCGGCCCCGAGCGGGATGTAGTCGAAATAGTCCCCGCTCACATGCCGCGCGGCGAGGCTCACGGCGCTGAGTTCGTAGCCGGGAAAAACGGGATCGGACTCGGGCAAGAGGATGCGTTGAATGTCGCGGGCGATCTCCAGATCGCGGTCGAGGAGTTTTTTTTCACCCGCCTCGAGATAGATCGCTTCGTTGTATAGAGCGAAGGCGCTCTGCTCCGCGAGGGCACGGAAGACCTTGAGGTCCTTCTCCTCGAAGGCAGATCCCGACATGGGATTCAGCAAGGCCATGACGCCGATCGTGCGATGCCTGTAAACAAGGGGTCCAAGAATCGCCGAATGCGCGGGAAGTTGGAGGTCGCCGCCCGCCGGGATCAAGCGCGTGGCACCGTTTTTCCAGCACTCGGTCAAGAGGCCGTTGGAATCCTTGCCGACCGGCTGGAGCTGGAGAAAACTCTCGATCACGGCGGGGTTCGATCCCGACTGGGCAAGAATGTGCTGGGGGATTTCAACCAGCGGGGGGCATCCACTTGTGATAAATGCCGGAGTGAGTGCGGTGTCGGTTTTATTGGTGAGATAAAGGGCTCCCGCCTGGGCATCCAGAATCCGCTGCGAACTCTCCACGATGAGCCGGTGCAATTCCGAACTGCGGACACCCTCCGAGAAAGCGGCTCCGATGCCATGCAGAAAATCAAAAACCCTGTCCTCCTCCTTCTGCAACTCCTGAAGCCTCAGCTCCAACCCCCGCACCTTGGTCCGGCTTTTCAGCACGGCAAAAACGATTCCGGTGAGCAACAAAGCGCCGAGAGCGGGAATGAGAATCGTCCACATGAAGGATTGAGCGGGATACCTTCCCGAAAGCCGCCCCTTCAATCAAGAGCGATTAATGCGAGCCCGCCGGGCCGCCTTCGGCAATTTCCTGCCGCAGATACTCGATGACATCCTGAAAACGAACCGCATTGCGCGGGTCGGCATCGATCAACGCCTCGTGGGCCTCGAGGATGGCGAGCCTTTGCTCATCAGGCGCGGACCCCGGGATGCCGGCCTTGTGAAGGGCCGGCGGAAGTGAGGGGGAGGGCTCGGGCTCGACTTGAAAGAGGTGGTCCAATCCAAGGCCCTCAAGAAGGGAAAAGTTGCGGGCGTTCGCTCTCACCACACGGAGCAGGCCGCTTTCCAGATCGCGTAGACTGAATGCCACGGAAGCCAGAGTGCCCATGAAGGTCGAATCCATGAGTTCGCACTTCTCGAGATCGAGAACGAAATCGTTGTGACCCTTGGAAATCATGCGCTGCACAAATTCCTTCACGCACTTGGAGTTCTCAAAAGTGCCGCGACCCTCAAGTTTCATCCAAACAGTGCGATTCTCACTGCCGACGAGGATGGATGATGATTTGCTCACAAAAACTGCGGAAATTTAAAGCCGATGAAAACGGAATGTCAAACCGCTACTACCTCCACATGTAGGACTGGCGCAATGCCACAATGCGGCCCTCGACAATCAGCAGCGCGCGCCAGGCGGTGACGCCTCCGTTTTCTGAAAATTCATCCCCCGTGACCTCGAATGTCGACCGGTGCGAACCCGCCGTATCGGGATAAAAGCGCTCCTTGGCCATAACGAAATTCCCCAGCCCGGCTTGGCGGTATTCCAAGCGGAGCGTGACATCCGAGCGCGTCGAATTGCGCCAGAAAATCGTGTAGTAGTTTCCATAGCGCTGGGCCATCTCGGTGGAATCCACCGCGCCAAACGAACGGCGGGCGCGCTCGAAAGTGATCATGTCGTTCTTCGTCTCGGTCTCGACATACTCTGGATCGAACGACGAGGTCAGGATTTTGCGGAACTGGTAGGCATCGTCGATCGCAAGGGGCAGCACATTGGCCTTCGGCAATCGGGTGGCGGGGCCTTCCGGAGCGGAGCAGCCTGCCAAGAGGGTCAAAAGAACCAAGCTGGAGAGCAGGGTGAGGCGGGTCATTGGAGTCACCAGCAAAGCGGGTTTGAGCGGGAGTGTCAATTTTCCGCACATCCGGTGGAGCGGCGCATTGCATTGGATCGGAGCGGGCGCTAAGGTCTCGCAAAGTGGAACCTGCCTCATCTCCAGCGAGCCCGGGTGGCGTGCAAAGCCGACTCGAGGGCGCGCTTCGACTCGCCGCCCGCATCCAATCCACAGGCAGGCGCATTCTCCGCCGGATCCAGCGCAAGCCGCGCACCGTCACAGAGGGACCGAATCTCCTGCCCACGCTGATTCAGGTGCTCGCGGCCTTCTCCCGCGTGGATGGTGAATTGCTCGAGGAGGAGATCGATTCGAGCCTCGGCTTTCTGCGCTATGATTATCCGGATGCCGTTTACTCGGAGCTCCGCGAGTTGTTCCGGAATGCGCTGCAGCAAAAGCAGGATCTCGACGCCATGGCTCAAAGCCTGTCCGGCCGCCTGAGTGACGAACGCAAGATCCTTCTCGGCGTCCAACTCTACGACCTGATTGCTCGCGCCGGGCTCAAGAGCGAGGCGGTCGTGGCCTACTACGAATTCATGTCGCGCCTCGGCATGGCCTCGCAGGCGATCGACATCGTTTACCAACTCAACGCCGACGACAAAACCGACACCTCGATCTACAGCTCCGGCACATCCCCTCTGGAAATGGTGAGCTTCGGCTTCAAGGAAAACAACGATGTCGTGCTCGCCGGCTTCGCCCCCAATGAGCGGTTGAACACCTATCGCTACGGCGACCTCGTTATTATCAAAAACCTCAGCGGCCGCACCCTCATCGTGCAGGGCCGCGCCTTGGAGCCCGGCAGCTTTGCACGCCTCTACCCGGGACAACGCGTGCTGATCGATGATGTCGTGCTGACCTATGCCGACCTCATTTTCTACTTCAACGCCAAGAAAAATGTAACCCTCCCGGAAATCTTCGTCGCGGTGGACAAGGAGGACGAGGTCACTCTGGAAAAAAACCGATCGCGCGACTCGTGCCTCCAAGTCGCCTTCGGACTGAGGGTGCGGGTGAAGGCCCTCAAAAATGTGGACGCCGTTCTCAATGGCATCCGTCTCGACATCGACCGCGAAATCACCGCCACGCTGGAAGATAAAATCATTTTCCACGACGACAGCGAACTCGACCTCGACTACCTTCGTCTGCGAGCCCGCTCCTACGGCGGACGCTTCCTTCTCAAGGCCTCCAAGAGCGAATACCTCGTCTCCAACAATCCCGGCTTGCTTGAAGAGGACGACATCCTCCTCGCCCCGGGCTCCGGCGGAGATGTGTTGCTGAAAATCTCCTGCGACTACGAGCGCAAAGTCGGCGCGATGGAAGTCCTGCAAGCCGACCGGCCGATCATTGTGCGAGGCGTGCCGGTGCGGAATTCCTGTCCGCTGGAGGATGGCGACACGATCCGTGTCGATGCCGGCCAAGTCCTCCGCTGCAACTTCTCGGAGCGCCTCATCGAAGAAGAAAAAAATGTCGTCCGCACACTCGATGTGCGCGATCTGGTGTGCCGCTTTTCCAACAACGCGGTGGCCATCGACGGCGTTTCCTTCTCTGTCGAACGCGGCGAAATGGTCTGCGTGATGGGTGCCAGTGGTTGCGGCAAAAGCACGCTTCTGCGCGCCCTGTCGGGCCAATTCCGGCCATCCCAGGGCAGCGTGCTTTTCAACAAGCGCTCGTTCTACGAAAACCACGAATCCCTTCGGAAATATGTGGCCTACATTCCCCAATACGACGCCTTCGACGAGCACCTGACCATTGAGGAAAATCTGGAATACGCCGCCGCCATCCGCGCGCCGCACCTCGGCCGCAGGGAACGCCTCCGCCGCATCGACAGCAAACTCGCCGAACTCGGCCTCAACGAACGCCGCACCTCCATTGTCGGCTCGGCGGAAAAGAAAATCCTCAGCGGCGGCGAACGCAAGCGGCTGAATATCGGACTCGATATGGTGAGCCCGGCGGACATCTTCCTTTTCGATGAACCGACCAGCGGCCTCAGCTCGAAAGATTCCGAGCACATCATGGAAATCATCCGTGACATGTCGCACAACAAGATCGTGCTGGTGACGATCCACCAGCCGACCTCCCGCATTTTCCAGATGTTCCACAAGGCGCTCGTGCTCGATCGAGGCGGCAAGTTGGTTTTTTTCGGAACGCCCCAGGAAACACTGCGCTACTTCGCCGAGGCCGAGAGCCGGCAAATGGCGACTCCCGCCTCAGGCGGATGCGAATCCTGCGGAACAACGCGCCCGGAATTCATTTTCGACGTCCTCGAAACGCCGCTCCGCGACCTCGGCGGCGACATCATTCTGGAGGAAAACAACCGGGGACAACTTGTGCCCGCCCGCCGCTACTCGCCGGACTACTGGCGCGACAAATACGAGTCGCACCGCCTGCTCAAAGAAGTCCAGCAACCATCCCCTCCCAAGGAAGTCGCCGCCGCACCGCCGTCCGACCCGCGCCGCCGCGAGAGGCTTCGCATGAAGGAGCACTTCCGCCAATTCAGCATCCTCCTGCGGCGCGCCTTTCTGAGCAAACTCCGCAACAAGGCAAATCTCCTCACCACCGTCTTGGAAGCTCCCCTGCTCGCGCTGCTCACCGGCATGGTGCTCCGGTATTCCGAGAGTTCCGTTTACGACTTCGCCTCCGCTTTTCACATCCCGACCTATCTTTTTCTCGCACTCGTCGTGGCCATGTTCTTGGGACTCACCAACAGCGTGGACGACATCATTCACGACCGCTCCGTGCTCATGCGGGAGCGGAATCTGAATGTCAACCTCGGCTACTACATTCTGGCAAAAGTCCTCACTCTCGGC
>JBJTGE010000360.1:0-4666 GCA_046093785.1 Spartobacteria bacterium | reverse complement strand
AGGCCGGAGACGCGAGCGCCAGCAAAAACACGGCGGGCAGGATCGATTTCATAGGTGCGGAGATTACCAGCGCCCCGCGCGCTTGCAAGTTCCGCTCCGCAGGCGGGAGGCGCATGCGGAGCCGTTTTTTCCTACTGCTGCATGCCGGAAATGATGCTGATGAGCGGCATGAAGAGAGCGATCACGATGGTTCCCACCACGACAGCCAGAAAGACAATCATCACCGGTTCGAGCATGGAGGTGAGACCCGCAACGGCATTGTCCACCTCGTCGTCGTAAACATCGGCGATCTTGAGAAGCATGTCGGGCAGCTGGCCGGTCTCCTCGCCGACATCGATCATACTGACAACCATGGGGGGAAAAATCCCGCTGGCTTCGAGTGGTTGCACAATCGACTCGCCCTCGCGCACGCTGTCGTGAACGCGGTTGATAGCGCCGGCGATCACTGCGTTGCCTGCGGTCTCGCGTGTGATGTTAAGGGCTTGGAGAATCGGGACGCCGCTCGTGACCAGTGTGCCGAGTGTTCGGGAAAACCGGGAGATTGCACTTTTCTTGGTGAGATCGCCGAAGAGCGGAGCGCGCAGGAGGAATGCGTCGATGGCGGCGGAGCCTTTCGGCGTTTTGGCAGCGAATTTGTAAGCCACAGCGAGTCCGGCGATCGCTCCCACGATGAGGAGAAGGTTGTTTTTCACAAAATTACTGGTTCCGATGACGAACTGCGTCAAACCCGGCAATGGCTTGCCACCGAGCATATCCGCAAAAATGGCCTCAAATTTGGGAACGATGAAAACGAGCAGAAATGCCATGATGACGATGGCGATGACCAAAACAATCACGGGATAGAACATGGCGGAGACGACCTTGTTTTTCGTCTTCTGCGCTTTCTCTTGGAACTCGGCAAGACGCAGCAGAACGATCTCCAGCACACCACCGAGTTCACCGGCTTTGACCATGTTGATGTAGAGCTTGTTGAAAATGCGCGGGTGGCCGCCCAACGCCTCTGAGAATGTGCCGCCGCCTTGAACCGAGTCGGCGATGGAAACGATGGTTTTTTTGAGAACAGGATCAGGCTCCTGCTTGGAAAGCACAGTCAACCCGCGAAGGAGCGGCAGACCCGCGTCGATGAGCGTTGCAAGCTGCCGCGTGAAAATCATCAGGGTCCGCCCCTTGATCGTCTTCTTTTCCAGAAAAGGAATGTTCAGGTTGATCTTGATGTCCTTCTTGGCGACGGATGCCGAAGGCGTTGCGGCCTTGCGTTTGGGGGCCTTGCCTCCCTCCGTGATCGACTTGGGAAAGTATCCCGCCTGTCTGATCTGGGCTACGGCTTCGGCTTGGGATGCGGCGTCAATGACACCGGTTGTTTCCTGGCCTCGTGCGTCGAGGGCGACATAGTTGAAGCTTGGCATAAGTTAGGTCGGGGTTGGTGGGTGATATTAGAAAGGAATGCGGATTCCGTTGTGGTCTGTCGAGCTTGGATTTTCAGGACTGGCCGACATACGGATTCCATTCGATTTCATGGCCGACCGTGGTTTCAGGGCCATGCCCCGGCAGGACACGAGTCGCCGGGTCGAGAGGGAAGATTTTTTTACGAATACCATCGAAGAGGAGCGGACCATCGCCACCCGGAAGATCCCAACGGCCTACGCCCTCGCGGAAAAGGACATCCCCCGCCACGAGCAACCCCTCGTCGGCAAAGTAAAAACAAAGGCTTCCGGGACAATGCCCTGGGACATGGAGGCACAGGATTTTGAGTTCGGCGACCGCTTGGGTTTCGCCTTCTTCGAGAAGCAAATCCGCCTTGCAGGGTTCGTATTGGATATCGAATCCATGCTTCTTGAAAAAAGCTCCGTCGGCCAGCATGGGAACGGTATCCGGATGAAATGCAACGCGGCAACCGTGGCGGCGCTGGATTTTTGCGGCATCCATTACATGATCGAAATGCCCATGGGTCAGAAGCAGCCAATCGATCTTCTCCCCCGCAAAATAATCATCGGCACCTTGCGGGGCATCGAAAAGCAGGTTTCCCGCAGGGGTCTGGAAAAAGTAGGCGTTGGTGTCCAGCGGACCTCCAGTAAAAATTTTGAACGGCATCATGTGCTATCGGGTCGTATTGTGGGAAAGCGGAGATTTGATTTTTGTCGGAATCTCTGCAAGGTTTTCAATCCAACAATCATGAATTTTTCCAAACACGCCATCGCCACCTTCCTCGCGGCGTTGGTCCTCCTCCTGCCGGTTCGCGCCGAAAAATCCAACGCGGTCGATCAGGGGCAAGTCGCCTTGGCTGTCGCAAATTGGCTCCAGCAGGCCCACTACAGCCGCAAGGAAATGGACGGGGAGATGTCGGCGAAGCTTCTTGCGACCTACCTGGAGCTCCTCGACTACAACAAGCTCTACTTCACCCAGCAGGACATCGATGAATTCAATCTCAAATACGCCGAGTCCCTGCACAAATTCATCCGCTCCGGCGACCTCTCGCCTTCGAGGGAAATTTTCGACCGCTTCAAGGAACGCGTCGAAAACCGCGTGGCATCGAACAAAAAACTCGCCACAAAAAAATACGACTTCAAAGGCAAGCGCGAGGTCGAGCTGAACCGCCAGAAATCCCCGTGGCCAAAAAACCTCGAGGAGGCCGATAAAATCTGGCGCGACCGCGTGGAGGCCGAACTCCTGCAGGAATATCTCAGCGAACTCAAACTCCGCACTCCGGAAGAGACCGTGACACGCCGCTACGATCAAGCCCTGCGGAATGTGCGGGAGATGAGCCCGGATGATGTCACCAGCACCTTCCTGAAGGCACTCACACAGAGCTACGACCCTCACTCGGAATACATGAGCCCGACGGAGATGGAAAATTTCCAGATCAACATGAAACTCTCACTGGTCGGCATCGGAGCCGTCCTACGCTCGGAGGATGGCTACACAAAGATCATGGAAATCGTTCCTGGAGGCCCGGCCGACCGCGATGGACGCCTGAAAGTTGGCGACCGCATTCTCGCTGTGGGACAGGGAGACAAGGAATTTGAGGATGTCGTGGACATGAAGCTCGACAAGGTCGTGGAAAAAATCCGTGGAACCAAAAATTCGATCGTTCGCCTGCAAGTCATCCCGAACGATGCAGACGATCCCTCCAAACGCTCGATCATCGAGATCACCCGCGACGAGGTGAAATTAAAAGACCAAGAGGCCAAAGCCGAGCTTCTGGATGTGACCGATGCCGAGGGAAAGGTGGCCCGCATTGGCTGGATCACTCTGCCGTCCTTCTACGCCAACATGAGCGGCGACGGGGAACCGAAGAGCACGACAGTGGATGTCGAGGCACTCCTGACGCGGCTCAAAAAAGAGAACATCGAAGGGCTCGTGATCGACCTGCGCCGCGATGGCGGCGGCTCGCTCGAAGAGGCGATCAACCTCACCGGGCTCTTTATTCCCCAAGGCCCGGTCGTTCAAGCCAAGGACCCGAGCGGAAAGATCACGGTGAACAGCGACAAAAACCCGGAGGTTTCATACACTGGGCCGATGATTGTTTTGATGAACCGCCTGAGCGCCTCGGCGAGCGAAATCTTCGCCGCTGCGCTCCAAGACTACGGCCGCGCGCTGGTGGTCGGCGACGAGCGCAGTTTTGGAAAAGGCACCGTGCAGACCATTGTGGACCTCGACAAATCGATGTCGCTTCCGTTTTTCAATGTCAAAAAACAAGAGGCCGGCGCGCTCAAACTCACGATCCAAAAATTCTACCGCATCCTTGGCGGATCGACCCAAATCAAAGGCGTCGAGTCGGACATCGTCCTGCCCTCGCGCACCGACAATGCCGAGATCGGCGAGGCCTCGCTCAAGAACCCGCTCGACTATGACGAGGTGGCACCTGTTGTTTTGATTTCGAAGGACAAAACACCCGCCGCAAACCTCTTCCTGGACGAGCTTCGTGAGCGCTCCAAAAAACGCATCCTGAGCGACCCCGAGTTCATCTATGTGAACGAGGACATGCAACGCTTCCGCGAGCGCCTGGCCAAAAACACCATCAGCACAAACGAAGACATCCGACGCAAGGAACTCGCCGACGAGAAAAAACGCAAGGAAGCCCGCAAAGAGGAGCGCGCAGCCCGTGGATCAATGGTCAACGCCAAGGTCTGGCAACTCACACTCGACGATGTCAAAAACAACCGCGAGGACTTGGAGGTCGTCGCCTACGAGCGCGACCGCGACAAAAAATACGCCCTCGAAGAGGACTCCGAGGAATCCGAAGAGGAGAAAAAAGACTCCAAGAAAACCCCGGAGCCCGACCCCATCCGCAACGAAGCCGTCCGCATCATCAGCGACCTGATCGAACTCAGCAACCCGGCCAAAACAGCGAAGGTCACGGAAAGTCGGCAGAATCTGGAATAAAAGCCTGAGTCCCGGGAATCGCGTCCGCCATGGAGTTGGCAGCACGCTTCGTAATCCAATGGATGCCGCGCTCTCCGAGGCGTAGGCTACGAGCCGGAGAGCGTCGGCGTCCCAAGATTCAGCCGCGAAGCGGCGTTTCTTCTGGATGCAAAGGCGGCTCGCGCCGCGCAAATGGGTCAGCGACGGCGCGCCGACCCTACCTTGCATTCACGAGCGCGGGGCCGCGCGAATGCTACAACCCCCGCCGCCGCGCCCGTAGGAATACAAATGGAGGGGTTGCCTG
>JBJTGE010000359.1:0-2693 GCA_046093785.1 Spartobacteria bacterium | reverse complement strand
GCGGTGGATGCGCAGATGCCAAGGGACCAGAGGGATGAGCCAGGTTTCGATTTCCACATCGTGCCACGGTTTCCATCGGCTGTAGTGGCAAGCGTTCTCCACGCGAACCTCCTCGCAGTTTCGGCGGGGCCGGTAGTAGTTATCGTCCTCGGCCAAGGCCAGGCATGAGTCGAAGGCGCCTTGCTCCAGCCCCCACTCCCCCGCCGGAACGCTGAAACCGAATGCTGTGGAGTAGGCGAATTTCGCATACTTTGCCGCATTGAAAGTCGGCTCCCATGCGGCAAATTGTCCTCCCGCCAAGGCAAAGACATGATCACGGTCGCTTTCCCGGCACAGGACCATGAAGGGATGTTTCTGGGTGACCACCTCGGGCATCGACGGCAGTGGTTCCTCCGCGGCGGTCCAGAAGGGATGGTCGTCGGCAAGCGCGAGTGGGAGAAAAGCCTTCATCGCCCAGGCAGGGCTGCCCGGACCGTTGTAAAACTCGGCCATCTTGAGGTTGGGATAGCAGTAACCGACCGTGAGGATTCCCTCCGCATCGAGAATCGGCTGATCCATCCACCAGCGCAGATGACGGAGCACCAGGCCCTTCATCACGCCCCATGAAACGGCTTCGACACCGGCGTAGGCCATGGCACTCCAGAACGCCACCATGGCGAAGCGGTAGGTGAGGCTCCGACCAAAGGGCAGCGCACTGCCATCCTGCGCAAACCAAGCCAGGAAGTCGGTGGCAAACAAGCGGGCACGTTCCCGGTAGAGCCGGGAGCGCCG
This sequence comes from Spartobacteria bacterium, assembly GCA_046093785.1. Lineage (GTDB taxonomy): Bacteria > Verrucomicrobiota > Verrucomicrobiia > Chthoniobacterales > Terrimicrobiaceae > UBA967. The sequence continues at coordinate 1,922 of JBJTGE010000359.1, read as the reverse complement.
CGGATCCTCATCCTTCATGAGCACCGAATACAGCAGGCCATAGAAGTGCATGGCGAAGGGGATGTAGTAATCCCGCTGCAGCGTCGAGCCGTCGGAATACCAGCCGTCGGTGAGGGTGGAGTTTTCTATTTTATCGAGCGCCGCTTCCATGACCTCGCGGCTGTAACGGGCCCCGACCTTCCGCAGGCCAAGATTGACGAATACCTGGAAGAAGAGCCAGTTGTTGGCAGGCAGGTCGCACTGGTTGATTTGGTTCAACCAATTGACCAGGTTATCGCGTTGCCCTTGACTCAGCGGCTCCCACAGTTGTTCGGGCACCATCGCCAGGCCGAGGCCCAAGAGGGTCATCTCGACCATGATCTGATCGCCCGAGGGAACCGGCCCCCAGTATTCCTCGTGCCCGGGGTCGGTGCCGTTGATGACTCCTTCCCGGTATCGCGGCCAAAGGCCGGTCTTGCCGCCACCGACGGTCAGGGGAATCAGGCCAAACAAGGGTCGCAGCAGAGTCTCGATGCTCATGCCTACCGGGCTGCAGTGGGCAGCGGTGTGCCCCAACTGCATGCCAGCGCAGCCCGGCGTAAAGTGCAATCTGAGCGGCTCGGTCAGTCGGATGGCGAGGGCCTGCAGATCATGTTTGCTCTTGAGTGGCGACTTCATGCTTTTTGATCAGTCTCAAAATGCATCCGGCTTCGTCCAGACTTTCAGATTGCGGAAGACGATGTCAGAGCCCCACATGCAGCGGATGGCCAGAGTGCCGCTGCGCATGACCGGGCCGAAGCCGGAAAAGGGATCGTCCACGACATCGAGCACCTGCACGCCATCGATTGCTCCGCGCAGGCGATTGCCTTCGTGGACGAATTGCAGGCGATGCCACTCACCCACGGCCAGACTTTCGGGAGCGTCCTGATAGCCGATCGGGTGCAGATAGGGATTCTTGACCAGCACATGCGAGGCGGTGTCGTTGCGGGCGTCCTCCATCTGGCGGTAATATTCCCAGTGATAGTTGCGGATGTTTTCCCAGCAAACCGCGCGCATGGCTCCGGAAACCCGGCGCGGATGAGTCTTGAGAAAATCCTCACCGTGCAGGCCGGCGGCGCGCGTCATCAGCAGGCTCAGCCCGTGCTTCTGCAAGGATTTGAATTCATACTCCACCGCGAAGTCGCCGGTGAAATAATCCTCCAGCCAGAGATAAACCTGCGTCGGATCCCAGACCTCCTCGCTGGTCCAGTTCTCCGGTTGTTTGAGCTGACTCTTGTGAATGGCGGAGGTGCGCACGCGGATGCCTTCCGGTGTGAGCGAAGGAGCCTCTGACATGCCTTGGACATAAAAGCGCGCGAAATCCTCATCGCGGTTGAGCGGGAGATTCAGCCGCTCGGACCAATCCGCCGATGGCTTCCAATCAAAGGCGCTCAAGCTTTCGCCCTTGAACATGCGTGCGATCGAGGCGTCGATGGCGGCGTTCTCCTTGGGGGCCTCATAGCTTGCAGCAAACTCACGCGCTTCAAGTGGCCGATCGTAAAATGCCAACTCGCCGCAGGCAAACAACGGGTGACCCGCGTAAAGGGTGCCGCTGTTTTTTTCACGCAGCATCGGATGATCCAGCATCGTGGTGGCGGTTTGCACCAGCACGCCGTTGAGATACATCCGGTAGTCGTTCGCGGGTTCATCCCATGAAAGACCGACCTGGATCCAATGGCCGCGATGCAGGTTCAGATGCCCCATTCCGACATAGGCCTTCTCCTTCCCGTTTTGGAACATGGTTGAGCCGCCCAACCCCTCGAACCCAGCATAGATGCCGCCGCGATGCCATTTGGCCTGGAGTTGCTGATACCAGCAGCGGGAATAAATGAGTGCGAAATGATGGAGTCGCGGATCTTTGCGCGCCTCGTTATCCACTCGGTCGCCCAAGAGCGTGTAGTTTT
>JBJTGE010000358.1:0-2531 GCA_046093785.1 Spartobacteria bacterium | reverse complement strand
TTTAACGATGGCCGGATTGCCTACACTTGGCGCCGTCAGACGACAAAATACCAAAACAACTTGTTCATCAAATCAGACGAGCGATTTATAATCACTATGATCACTGATCCAAAAGGGAACCGCATCGAGCAGGTTGGAGAGGTAGATGATAGCCTTGGTGCTTTTAATTTGAGCTACGCGGCAGAGCAATTGAACCTGTAATCAAAAACCTAGCAGACTCTCCTGCGCGTATCGGTCAGAAAACCTTGCAATCCCTTGCACCCCTCACGCTGATTTGTTGCCACTTTGGGCGATCTTGCGGCGGTTGGAGATGTATGTATGGGAAACCCCGGCAACCCGCGCCAGTTGTCGATTGGAGAGGTTTGGCTTCATGGCGATTAGAGCATCCGCAAGGATGCGTTTCTTCGCGTGAGGGACTGGCTCGCGATTTCGTGAAACATCAGCATTTTTAAACATCGCCCCGGAGGATTTGTTGCCAGCAGGCACGGCGGAATCCCTGCCACAAATTCCCACAAATCCGTTGCCAGCGGGCGAGGGAATCCAGCGTTTGAGTTCGTCGTCGCCGGGATGCTCGACCTGTTCACCCCAATGGAACCAAGTCTTGCCCGCGAGCATTGCGGCGGCGGCTTCGGGCTTGGTGGAGTCAGGAAGTTTTTGAAATGGGATATTCATGGCATGATGGCGCGTCTTCGCGCTGTGAGGCGCTGTAGCGTGTTTTTCTTTTCTGCGAGGGTTACGGGTGCGGAGGGTTCTTGCGGGTCTTGGAAAAGGATGTTCATGGAAAATACTGGTCTCGGATCGCGACTGCTTGGCGATACGCCTCGTTGGCTTCCTCCTGCCGATCAGGCTCGCCGGAACCCCAAATCAGTTCAGCCAGTTCAAGAAGCTCCATCGCCGTTTCGTATGCTTTATCGGACTCCTCCCGAGTCATTGTCTGCGCTCCTCGAAGCGAGAGATGTCGCCCCGCATCGTCACCGGGAACACGATGTCTCGCGGCCCCCGGCGATACTTTTCCACGATGATTCGGCAATCTCCATCGTGCAGAATTTTGACCACATGGTCAGCGTGCATCCCGATGGCCTTGGACTCGCGCAACTGCCCCTGCTCGTTGAGTTGGGAGGCGGTCAGGATAGCCACATTGGCCTTGGTTGTCGTGAGCTTCAGCCTGCGGGTGAGTTCGGAGATGGCCTGCTCGCGGGTTTCGGCCTTGGGCATTGTGACGATTTGCAGATAATCGACAATAATCAGGTCGGCCTTGCCGCTGGTGGCGAGGCGGTTTGCCTCGGCGATAATCTCCCCGATCTAATGGGGTCATCGTCTCGCATGACCCATTTTTCAGCCGCGAAGCGGCGTTTCTGCGAGCGCGCGGGGTGGTGGGAGCGGGCGGCTTGGTAGCGGAGCGTCTCAGTCTTGGGTCAAGCCGGAGGTTGACCCTCCAAAAGACGAAGCGCTGCCGCGCGATTGCCATGCAGGGCAAGGCGTGTTGGATCCGAATGTTACTTCTCGTCCAGGGCGGTGACGCCGGGGAGGGCTTTGCCTTCGAGGAGTTCGAGGGAGGCGCCTCCGCCGGTGGAGCAGTGGGTGACTTTGTCGGCGACGCCGAATTTTTTGGCGGCGGTGGCGGTGTCGCCTCCGCCGACGATGGTGATGGCACCTGATGCGGTGGCTGCGGCGACGGCGGCGGCCATGGATTTCGTGCCTTCGGCGAATTTTTCGAATTCGAAGACGCCGGCGGGGCCGTTCCAGATGATTGTTTTGGCGCGGGCGATGGCGGCGGCGAAGATTTCGCGGGACTTGGGTCCGCAGTCGAGGCCTTCGAGTCCATCGGGGATGCCGGATTTGTCATCAGCGTGGCCGGTTTCGGCGTCGGGTGAGAAGGCGGTGGCTGTGATGTAATCGACGGGCAGGTGGATTTTGACACCACGGGCTTTGGCTTTTTCCATCAGCTCGGCGACGATCTTGGCGCCTTCGGGGTCGAAGAGGCTGTTTCCAATCGGCATGTTTTCGAGAACCTTCTTGAAGGTGTAGGCCATGCCGCCGCCGATGATGATTTCGTCGGCGGTTTCGATGAGGTTGCGGATGAGCGGGATTTTATCGGCGATCTTGGCACCGCCGAGGATGGCCAGGAGCGGGCGTCGGGGGTTGTCGAGAACGGCGGCGAAGGCGTCGAGTTCCTTCTGCATGAGGAAGCCGGCGACTTTGGGAAGATCCACGCCGACGACGGAGGAATGGGCGCGGTGGGCTGTGCCAAAGGCGTCGCTCACGAAGACATCTCCGAGCTTGGTGAGGCTGGCACGGAAGGCGGCGACTTTTTCGAGATCGGCTTTGGTGGAAGTGCCGTCTTCATTTTTGACTTTGCCTTCCTCTTCGATGTGGAAGCGGAGATTCTCGAGGAGGACGACTTCGCCGGGCTGGAGCGAGGCGCAGGCGGCTTCGACTTCGGTGCCGACGCAATCGCTGAGGAACTTCACGGGTTTGCCGAGGAGTTCGGAGAGTTTTTCCGAAACGGGCTTGAGGGAGAATTTTTCCAC
>JBJTGE010000357.1:0-2061 GCA_046093785.1 Spartobacteria bacterium | reverse complement strand
GGTAGGAGATGCCCTTCGGCAGTGACTTGAGAATTTCCGCCGACTCGCCGGGTCCACAAACTATTGGCGTGGGAGACGGCGACGCGCCGGGTGTGGGGGATGGCTTCGGTGTGGAGGCGGGCTCAACGGGCGGCAACTGGACATCAGCCTCCCATGCGGTTTGCAAGGGGGGAAGGCCTGGAGTTTCAGCCGTGAGTGAGGCCCGGGCGGCACCGGGAGTTTGAGGGAATTTCCATTCGGCTTCCACAGTGACATTGCCGCCCGCTACGATTTCCACAGCTTTTGATTGTTTGGAAGCACGCGTGAAGCCATCGCCCTCCGTCCGGAGAACCACACTGGCTGTGCTGCTACCGGTATTGAGTAGTTTTGCCGTGAGCAACTTGCGGCCTCCCGGGGTCACGACGCCGAGTTGATTTTTTCCACGAATCTCCCATTCGAGGCGTGCCGGCGGCGGAGGCAACTGGATGAGGATGTCGCTCTTGGTGGCACCATCGCCGAGTTTGATGAAGGCGCTCTTTTCCACAAACGGAATGACTGGCAGAGTCACCACCAACTCCCCGGCAGACTCGGGAGCGAGCGTGATGGAATCGGATGCTTTGAGTGGCGGGGGGCAATGAATACTTATGGGGAGAGGCGCGGCGGTGCGATTTGTAATGGGAATGCGCAGTTCGTTGGCACCGACGCGCTGCTCGAAGGCGGCTTTCTCAGGCGCCTCGAAGCGGCTCTCCCCCACACCTTGGAGCGCGATTTCGGGAAAAGGTTTTTTGCCGGATTCGAAGATGAGGCTGCCTCTCTGGGTGTCGGTGGTGACCGGATCGAAGGTGATGAGGATTTTTTGGACTTCGCCTTCGGCGAGCGTGATCTCGGCTGGACCAGCGAACTTCCAGGGCACCCCGACTTTCAAGCGGCCTTGCAAACGGCCGCCACCGGCATTCTTGATGCGGAGAGGCAGGGTGCGGGATTCGCCGAGGAAAACAGAACCGAAGTCGAGCGATGACAAATCGGCTGCGAAGCGCGCTGGAGGCTCTTCGACGAGGATCGTGGCTTTGGCGTAGCCCCAGGCTTTCTGTGGTCCGGCCTTGGCTTTGAATCGGAAGGAATCCTGCTGCGAATTTTTTTTCCCATCGTGGATGTAGAAGTAGGAGACCGAGGATTTGGAATTCCGCTGCGGCCCGGAGAGCGTGCCTACGCGTGGCTTGGAGACGATTTCAAATTCCACATCGTAGCCCTGCGGAGAGATCGCTCGGAGGGGAACTTCGCAAGTTCCGCCACGCAGAACTTTCACGGTGGTGTCATTGCCAGTCCATTGCCTGTTGGCGGCATAGTTTTCCGAGGCATAGTAAATCGTGTTGTAGAAAGCCAGAACATCGCGGCGGCTTGTGCGGTCCACCGCAAAGCCCGCCGTGGCCGGTCCCTGGAGTCCAGGCATCGAGCCTGACTGGAAGGAGCAGGCAGGCCAGGACGATGAGGATTCGTTTCATGGATGAGGGGATTTTAGACAGAATTGACAGAATGACAGAATTTTTTTGGTGGGGTTGGTCGTCATCCGATGCGTGGTTTCTTGAGGGCGTGAGCAGCAAACTTCGTGTCGTCGGCATGGCGGGGGGAGAGGGACTAGACTATGGTTTCGACAGAATCATTGATGACAGAATGATGGGGAAGAGGGACTGGACAGCAGGGTGCTCGCAATACCAACGGCTGTATGCTTGGATGTTTTTGGACGGCAGCGCGGTAGCGCCCGGTCTCGGGGAGCGCGCCAGCCCTCGGGTGCCGTCGGGTGCGCCCCGCGCCCGACATGGGAAACACCCCCGGCCTTTGGCCGCTTTTTACCGAGTCAACCAGCGAGGCCGCGTGGCAGGAAAGAATTATAAAAACCACTGATTACCCGGATGAACACGGATATAAAGAAATGGGCAAGGGTGCATTCGCTGCGCGAATGGGGCAGAAGCAAAACTCTGCAAGTGGGCTTGCCGGATTTTTGCTTTTTTCTGCCAATCCCAGCTTGCCGGGATCATTTGACTCGCTCACTCCGCCCAAGGCGCTCGGTTGCGCCCATCCTGT
>JBJTGE010000356.1:0-5480 GCA_046093785.1 Spartobacteria bacterium | reverse complement strand
ATCTTTGCGAGTGTGGGTGTTGTTTCCCAAGTCCAAGAAAAGCTCCTCGATGCCGTGACCGGCCTGAGCGGCAGCGGACCGGCCTACATTTTTCTGATCATCGAGGCTCTCACCGATGGCGGCGTTTCCTGCGGGTTGCCTGTCAACCTCGCGCGCCAACGTGCCATCCAAACAGTCCTGGGAGCGGCTGAGCTTGCGAAGCAAACCGGCGAACATCCGGCCGTCCTGCGAGAAATGGTGACGAGCCCCGGAGGCACCACGGCGGCCGCATTGGGGGAACTCGAAAATAACGGAGTCCGCGCCGCATTGATCCAAGCCGTGCGCACCGCCGAGCGCCGTTCGAAGGAACTCTCCGCCGCATGAGGCGCGGGGTTGCCCTTCACGCCCTGCTGGCCGCATGCGCGATGGCATTCGCGCACAACCTGCCGGCACAGGAAGCGGGAAAAAATTTCACACCGCGCGCGCTTGCCGCTGCCATTGCGGAGGGAAATGTCGCCTTTGAGCGGAAGGACTACGGGGCCGCAAGAAATGCCTATGCCCGCGTTCTCGCATTGGAACCCGACAATCTCATGGGCCTCGTGAATCTCGGCATGGTGGAGTTTTATTCAGGCCATCCCGACCAGGCCGAGGAGTTACTCAAGAAAGCCGTTCGCCTGAGACTCGAGTCCGCACCCGCCTGGCTCACGCTGGGGATGATCTACATGGATCGCAATGAATCGGACGCGGCGATTGCCGCCCTCTCGCAGGCCATGGTGCAGGATCCGCTCAACGCCCGGACGCGCAATTTCCTCGGCGTCGTCATGGGCCGCCGGGGCTGGATCGAAGGCGCGCAGCACGAACTCCGCCGCGCCGTCGAACTTGATCCCTCGTATGCCGACGCCCATTACAATCTCGCCGTCTTTTACCTCGAGGAAAAACCGCCTGCCACCGAGCTCGCGAGGCGGCATTATCAAAAAGCCATCGAACTCGGGGTTGAAAAAAATCCCCAAATGGAAAAGTTATTCAGCGCACCGCCAAAAAAACCTTAGCCATCCCATTCATGACCGCCCGCCTCCTTCCTGCATTTCTCTGCCTCCTCGCCATCATCCCCCTCCAAGCCGCCCCCGCGCCGGAGGTCAGCGCCAAGTCGGCCATTCTGGTGGATGCCAACACCGGCAAGGTCCTTTATTCCAAAAATGACGAAGCGAAGCGCCCTGTCGCGAGCACGCAGAAACTTCTCACCGCCCTCCTCGTCGCCGAGGCCGGCAACTTGGACAAGAGGGTCGAGATCGAGGCCACGGACACGAACTGCGAACCCACCAAAATCTATGTGAAACCCGGCCAAAGCTACACGCGGCTCCAGCTCCTGAATGCCCTCCTCGTCAAGAGCGGCAACGATGTCGCCCGCACCCTCGCCCGCGACAACGCCGGGAGCGTGAGCGCCTTTGCGGACAAGATGACCCAGCGCGTGCGCAGCCTCGGGGGAACCAGCTCGAATTTCGAAAATCCAAACGGACTACCCGCGCAGGGCCAGTATTCCACCGCCCGAGACATGGCCCGCGTCGCGCGGATGGCCTACCGCAATCCCACGCTCCGCGAGATCATGAGGACGAAAAACTACAATTTCCGCTTCAACTCGGGAAATGTCGTTCCGCTTCGCAACACAAATCGCGTCCTTCGCACCTACTCGTTCTGCAATGGCATGAAGACAGGCTACACCGACCTCGCCGGCCATTGCCTGATTTCCAGCGGATCCTACAACGGGAGGGATGTCATCGCCGTGGTCCTTGGCAGCACCAAGGCCCGGATCGCCGACGAGTCGGCAAAACTTCTCGCCTACGGGCTGAACATCCCGTCCTCCAAGCTCGGCGCGCTGCGGATTTCGCAAAACTAAAACCAGCGTGTCCCGCACCTACACACTGCAGCCGCCGACCGCAACCAGCGGCATCGACTACGCCTCGGAACTCAACGCGCAGCAACTTGGGGCCGTCACCTACTCTGGCGGCGCTGCCTTGGTCATTGCGGGCGCAGGCAGTGGAAAAACGCGCACACTCACCTACCGCGTCGCATGGATTCTCGAGCAAGGCGTTCCAGCCCGCTCGATCCTGCTTCTCACTTTCACGAACAAAGCCGCACGGGAGATGACCGAGCGCGTGCAGACGCTCATCCCAGGAGCGGCGGACGGCCTCTGGAGCGGCACATTCCACTCGATCGGCAACCGCATTCTCCGCCGCCATGCCGAAGCCGTTGGGTTCCGGCAGGGATTCAGCATCATGGATCGCGAGGATTCGGAGGACATGATCGCATCCGTCGTGTCAAAGGAAGGCATCGTCTCCACCGACAAGCGGTTCCCGAAAGCAGGCGTGCTCTCCGACATTTTCAGCTACTCGATCAACACCGGGCTCCCGATCTCAAAAGTCCTCGTCGAGAAATACCGCTACTTCATCCCGCTGGCGCAGGACATCGAACGCGTCCAGACCGCCTACGAATCGAGAAAAAAAGAGGCGAACTCGATGGATTTCGACGACCTCCTCGCCAAGACCCTGGAACTCTTGCTGACGAATCCCGAAATCGCCGCGCAATACCAACGCCAGTTTCAGCACATCCTCGTCGATGAGTATCAAGACACCAACCGCCTCCAGTCCGAGCTCATCGATCTCCTCGCCGCCCACCACGGAAATGTGATGGTCGTGGGCGACGACGCGCAGAGCATCTACTCGTGGCGCGGGGCAAATTTTGAAAACATCCTGCGCTTTCCCGAAACTCATCCCGGCGCGCAGGTTTTCAAAATCGAGACAAACTACCGCAGCGTGCCCGGCGTTCTCGATGTTGCCAACGCGGCGATTCTCACGAACGAAAACCAGTTCCCCAAAAACCTCGCGCCCGTCCGGAAGCCGCATTCCATCAAGCCCGCGCTGGTTGCCTTGCCCAACAACAACCAGCAGGCCGCCTTCATCGCCCAGCGCATCATGGAACTCTCCGACGAAGGCGTGCCACTCGAGCAGATCGCCGTCCTCTACCGCGCCCACTACCACTCGATGGAGACGCAACTCGAGTTCACCCGGCGGGGAATTCCCTTCAGCATCACCAGCGGGCTCCGTTTTTTCGAGCAGGCCCATATCAAGGATGTGGCGGCTTTTTTAAAATTCACCGTCAACCCGCGCGACGAGACCGCCTTCAAGCGCATGATCCGCATGCTGCCCGGCATTGGAAACAAAACCGCCGAGACGCTCTGGGAGAAGACCTCCGCGATCCTTGAAGGGAAGACCAATTTCAAAGACCTCGCCGGACTGAAGGTCCCAGCCAAAGCGCAAAAATCGTGGGACCAATTCATCCACACCCTCGCCGAACTGGTCGCCGGAGACGCCCCCCTGAAGCCGGATGAAATGATCTCTCGCATCCTCTTCGCCGTTTATGAGGACTACATGAAGGAGAAGTTCCCTAACTACGACGCACGCCATGAGGACCTCGTGACCTTGCAGGAATTCGCGGGGCAATTTGAAACAACAGCGGATTTCCTTTCCCAACTCGCCCTGCTCGGCGGACTCGAAACAGCAGAAGCCTTTGCCGCTGCGGACGAGACCGAGAAGGTTACGCTCTCGACACTCCATCAAGCCAAAGGCCTCGAGTGGAAGGTCGTTTTCCTCATCTGGCTCGCCGAAGGCAGTTTTCCCAGCAGCCGCAGCATCGAAGACCCCCGCGCGCTCGAAGAGGAAAGGCGCCTCTTTTATGTCGGAGTGACCCGCTGCATGGACGAGCTCTACCTCACCTACCCCGAGATGCGCCTCGGAGCCGGTTACGAGCAATCCTTCCAAGCCCCCTCCCGCTTCCTCCGCGAAGTCCCGGAATCACTCTTCGAATGCTGGGAAATCCACCAAGCCACCCCCTCCTTCCGCACCCCGCGCGACCAGAACGACGAGGATCCGTTTTAAAAAAAGCTCCGGCGGCTGCAGAATCGGTCGGACGAGTAGCAGTGGCTATCTGCTTATGAATCTTCGGACAGTGGCGCGATAGCGCCCGGTCCCGGGGAGCGCGCCCGCCCTCGGGTGCTGTCGGGTGCGCCCCGCGCCCGACATGAAGAACTTCAAGCGGCCCCTGGCCGGATTTTTCCCAATCGCCCCGCGAGGGCGCGTGGCGGTCCGCCCGAGGCGGGCGAGCTCCCCGAGACCCTCGAAGCAAAGTCATGCGCAAATCCAAAGCTTAAGGAAACTTTGCCCTGAGCATTTCTTTAGCCTCTTCCCAGTCCACCGATTGAGCTTTCCCAAGATTGAAGTCCTCTTCCGTCTTCCGGAGTTCCTCGCCATGCCAAGAGGGGCTTTGAAATAGCAAATCCTCGGCCGCAAGGTCGGACCAAAGAGCCTCGACAATTTGAAGCTTTTCCCGGCGGGGAAGTTGGCGCAACTCGGCAATGCTCATGGGCTGAAATCTATGCTCTCCGTCAACTGATTCAAGGCAATCTCGGACATCCCCTCCTCCGTGTGCTCTGTGGTCAATCCATCAAACGCCGGCTCCCCAACCCCGCGTATCGGTTTGCAGGCCCGCACCCTTCCGCATAGTCTTCGCCTTTTTCCAAAATGAGCACGCAGCGCAAGCAGTATCCGTTCACTGAATTTGAACCCCGCTGGCAACAGCACTGGCTGGAGGCTGGAGCCTTCCACGCCGCCAATCCGGGTGACGCCGATTTCGATGCCTCCAAGCCGAAATACTATATTCTCGACATGTTCCCCTACCCGAGTGGCGATGGACTTCATGTCGGCCATGTCGAGGGCTACACGGCCACGGACATCCTTGCCCGCTTCCACCGCATGCAAGGCTTCAATGTGCTGCACCCCATGGGGTGGGACGCCTTCGGACTGCCCGCCGAGCAATACGCCATCAAAACCGGCCAGCACCCGCGCGTCACCACAGCACGCAATATCGACAACTTCCGCCGTCAACTGCAGGCCGTAGGATTCAGCTACGACTGGGACCGCGAAGTCAGCACCACCGATCCCGGCTACTTCCGGTGGACGCAGTGGATTTTCCTCCAACTTTACAACGCTTGGTTCAACCCCGCGACGCGCAAGGCCGAGCCCATATCCACCTACACCGGCAACGATCCAGACTCCGTGCGCCTCGCCTATGTCGCCGAAATGCCCGTGAACTGGTGCCCGCAACTCGGCACCGTGCTGGCCAACGAAGAGGTCGTTGACGGCAAAAGCGAAGTCGGTGGATTCCCCGTCGAACGGCGTCCGCTCCGCCAGTGGATGCTGCGCATCACGGCCTTCGCCGAGCGGCTTCTGGAGGGCCTCGACGGACTCGATTGGCCCGAAGGGATCAAGCTCCTCCAAAAAAACTGGATTGGCCGCAGCGAAGGCGCTCTCGTCAAATTCGCAATCGAAAACGCGGCGTGCGAAATCGAAGTCTTCACGACACGCCCCGACACACTCTTCGGCGCGACCTACATGATCCTCGCGCCAGAGCATCCGCTTGTCGCCGCCATCACAACACCCGGCCAGCTC
>JBJTGE010000355.1:0-3474 GCA_046093785.1 Spartobacteria bacterium | reverse complement strand
AGCTTTTATCTCCATGAACAAACCTCATAGCTTGTGTTGGAAAACATCCCCTCCGTTTCCTGCCGCCTGTGCGATGGTGTTTCTTTTGCCATGGTTGGTGAAACTCCTTTTCGGCCTGCCGTGGCTGATGCTGCAAAATTTCACGGATGGCGTTTTTTATCTCGGCTACGCGATGCATTTTCGTGAGCTGCTCGACCGGGTGGGGCTGACTTATTATGCGGTTCGCTTCAGCGGGATCGCGCCGGATGCGCTGGCATTTTCGCTGCTTGGTGCAGAGGTCGGTTTCGTGGCTCTTCGCTATGCATTGGCGGGGGTGTGTTGTGTGGCGCTCTTTGTTCTCTTCGCGCAGCGCTACGGGAGGGCGGCGGGGTGGTTCGCCGCATTCGTGTGGGCTTTCAATCCAGCGGCGATTCGGTTGCTGCAGACCGCGTATGTGGATGTCGTGGGGGCGTCGTTTTTGTGCCTCGGGCTTTGCCTGATCTGTCTGCCGCGAGCTGGTGTGTGGGCTGCGTTTTTTGGAGGGCTATCGCTGGGGATGACATTCTGGTCGCACCTGCACGCGGCCGTGGCGCTTGTTTTTTTCGGACCGCTCTTGCTCTTCGTTCTTCTGGAACGACCTCGCAAGGAAGCCTGGCGTTTTACTTCGTCTATGCTCGTTGGGGGCTTCGCGGTGACTCTGGCTGGCTGCGGATTTTTTTATTGGAACGATGGCCTGTGGGATCTCACGAGTCCGACGCGGGAGTTGTTACAAACGCTCAAGGACGGCCACATTCCCGCTCCGAAACTCGAGTGGATCGAAGTGGCTCGTCAGTGCCCGTTCTGGCTCTCGGTGCTTCCGTTGGGCGTTGCCTTGTTTTTCCTGCCAACAAGGGACCGCTTTCTCTACGCCTGCTTCTTTGCTTTCGCAGGCTACATTGCCTTTCTGCTTTGGGGGGATTTGGTGAAGGGCGGCTACTCGCTTTCGCTCTTTTACTACTTTTCCTTCGCCCTGCCGGCGTTTGTTTTTCTTGTCGCCGCGCTTGTCGCCAATCTGGGCCGGGATGCGTGGCGCATGGCCTGGGCAATGCTTTTGCCGGTCTTCGCTGTGGCATGGAATCCCTCAGGTGGCATGCTTGCGATAGGCGCTGCCATTTTCCTGGCCTCCATCCCCGCGCTACTCGTTTGGCGTCGGTCGACTGCTTCTGTTGCGATCTCTCTGGCCATGGCATCCCTTGCTGTGGCATTGGCACCCTCAAGCAAACTCGCTCTTGGCAATTACTGGAAATCGGACGACCTCTCGCTTCTCACCATGGCCGGGCAGCTTTCCAAGGCCCTGCCAAAATATCAAAGCGATCCCGGCAAGCTCGCCTTTTGGTATGACGACTCGAAGGGTGATGATCTGCGAATGCTCCAGTCCTTCTACCTCCACGAATTCACCAAACTCAGGGGGCCGGATGGCGGAGGACTCGAGTTCTCGCCAACTGCTCCGCTCGACAAAAAATCCATCCTTCCTGCGGGGTTGAGGCATGTTGTGGTGCTGGGTGCTTCATCCGAGTCGGTGGAACCCGCTGTGCAAAAACTCCGCGAGATCGGCCTTCCGATTCGTGAGATCAAACCCATACCGCTCCAGGCTTGGGGGCAAACCCTCCACGCCACGCTCGTCTCTTTTGACCTGCCAGCTTTTGAGGAAAAATCCTCGCTCGATCCCGACTGGAAGCTCCACCGCCGCGCCAAGCTCGTATCGCGAGCCATCACTCAAACCAGTCCTAAAAAAGGAAACCTCGATGCGGCTTTGCCCATTCCCCCGCTTTCTGCCGGAGAAGCCGTCTGCATCAAGCTTCGCGTCCTTGAAGGTGCTGTCCGCATCGGCTTGGCTCCAAACGAATCCGCCGCCCTCGAAGCCGACGCTCTCCTTGTTTCGCCTACCACATCTCCGCAAGAAATTCTTCTTTTTCCTCCAAAACCGGGCGAGGCATCCAGCCTCCAAATCCGCAACGCCGCGCCCAGAGGCGTTCGCTCAAAAATCCTCGTCGAGGAGATTAAAACCATTCGATTTATCGACTCGCCGAAAGATTAAATCCGCCAACACTTCAGCCCGGCTGGTGTAACCTCCCGCTTGTTTTTCCCTCTGTGATCTCTGTGTCCTCTGTGGTTAATTTTTCCGAGCGCCTTTGAAAACCCACCTTGTCATTCCTCATTACAACGACACCGCGCGTCTCGAATCCTTTCTCGACACCATGCAGCGCGGCCTGCCGGAGCGGTTCTCCATTCTGGTTTCGGATGACGGATCGACTCCGCATGAGCGCGAGCGCTTGGCGGCACTCATCCACTCTGTGCAGCAGAAGCAATCCGTCGGCAGACCTGTTTTTTTGGATCCGCTCTTCACGCCTGCCAACACAGGAAAAGGCGGAGCCGTCCTGCGCGGATGGGATCACTCGTCCAATGCCGATCTCCTCGCCTTTGCCGATGCCGACGGCGCTGTGAGTGCCGCCGAAATTCTGCGCGCGGATAATTTTTTTCGCTCCCCCGATGCTTCAACATCCGATGCGCTCTTCGCCAGTCGCGTGAAAATGCTCGGCCGCACAGTCCAGCGATCCCTCAAGCGCCACCTCTCCGGCCGCGTCTTCGCCACGCTCGTCTCGATCGTCGGCCGCGTGCCCGCCTACGACACCCAGTGCGGACTGAAAATCCTCCGCCGATCCGCCTTCGAAAAAATCCGCCCCCACCAGCAAAGCGTCGGCTTTGCCTTTGATGTCGAACTCTGCCTCCTCCTCCGAAAATTCGGCTGCCCCATCATCGAGTTTCCTGTCGATTGGTCCGACATCCCCGGCAGCAAAGTAAGCCTCCTCCGCGACTCCACCCGCATGGCCCGCGAAGTCTTCAAAATTCGCCACCGCGTGGATGGATTAAACCCAAAATCAGAAATTAACCACAACCGAAAAGGCGGGAGCCTTGGAGGAAGAGCAACCGAAGGTTGGCCCCGAAGGGGCGAGACGAGCGGGAGCGAGCGAGTCAAAGGACACAGAGAGCACAGAGTTTAATGAATCAAGGTAGATCATTATGCGCATGGCTCAGGTTTCGTAAAAATTCATCAAAAGGATTTTGCATTAAGATTAAATCCAAATTGTTAGGCTCAACTCCCAAATTTGGTAGATTCATCTCCTAAGTTTCATGGCATCACCCGCCGCCCCGCTCTTCACCATCATCACCCCCACGCTCAACGCCTCCGCGACGCTCGAGGACGCCGTGTGTAGTGGCATGGGGCAGGGGATCGAGTGCGAGCACTTGATCATGGATGGCTGCTCGTCTGACAGAACGCTTGAGATCGCCCAATCGTTTCCGCACCTCACCGTCCACAGCGGCCGCGACCGAGGGCTCTACGATGCCATGAATCGCGGCGCCTTCTTCGCCCGTGGCGAGTGGCTCATCTTTTTGCAAGCCGATGACTGGCTGCCCGAAGGCGCACTCGCCGCCTGCCGCGACGCCATTGAAAAA
>JBJTGE010000354.1:0-10099 GCA_046093785.1 Spartobacteria bacterium | reverse complement strand
CTCGGGCGACTCGAATCCGAGAAGCAACCGGACGAGCGTGGATTTTCCGCAGCCCGTGGATCCTACAATTGCCACAAATTCGCCCGGCTCGGCCGAGAAGGACAGTCCATCGAGAACCGCCGGTTGGTCGTTTGCATAGCGGAACCGGAGGTCCACCACATCGATGCGACCGCCAAGCCTGCCAGGATCCGCTCCGGTGGAATCGCGTTCAACGTCAGCCGTTATAATCGGCCGGAGCCGCTCGTAAACTGGGAGGCAATTCACAAGCGTGATTGTAGCGGATGCAGCACCCAAGATCGCGCTGAGCATTTGTCCGAATGCCGAATTATAGGCCATGAACTGGCCGACATTAAGGGTTGAACCCAAGAAAAAATAAAAAACGGCGAAATTCACCAGCGTGGCGAAAATTGGAAAAAAGGCACGGAACGCACTTGCAAAAGCCCGGATGTTTCCGGCGGTTTTGTCCAAGCGTTTTTTTTGCAGAAAGAGAAACGACCATTGCTCGAGAGCGCGCTCCTCCGCAGCCGCGACCTTCCACTTCACGATTCCATTTAAAATCTGGAAGACCCTGCCAGTGATTCTGCCAGCCAAATCGAGGCCGGGTCGCACATATTGAAGTTCCAGCCAAGAAAACAAGAGCTCGGAAAGCCCCGCGATCCCGACAAGAGCTACTGCCACCAAAGCCAATTTCCAACTGTAATAAAAAATCAGACCGAGGTTCAGAAGAGAAAAAACCGCACCCAGCATGTAACCAACGACTGCCGATGAAAGGGCGTGTCTGATCGTGTTGATGCCATCAACACGGTTCGCGAGGTCTCCAGCGGAAAAGCGTCGGAAAAAATGGGTGTTGAGCTGAAGAACCCTGCACCAGACAGCCGTCTGAACATCATGATCCCCCCTTCCCTCGATACGCAACATGGCGAAGGCCGAGGTCAGGTGGAATAAGGTCATCGCAAGGGCAACGATCACCAAGCCAAGGCCGATTTCGAGAAGTTGGCCCCGCTGGGCACCTGGTATCACTTGATTGACTACAAACTCGGTGGCAAGCGGGACGGCCAACCCGAGCAACGCAGCCAGCACCCCCACAATCAGGATCAGCCAGAGGTCGTGAGACCTGCCTCGCAGCGCGTAGTAGAATACTTGCCGTGCATTCAGCGGCCCGTCTGGAAACGGGCGGTAAAACATGACGGCCTTTTCCGACAACTTGCCTGCGAGAGATTGATCCACATCCTTGGAGGTCCCCTCTACGGGATCGACAAGGCGATAGACCGAAGATTTTCGGGGAACCAAGGCAACCGGTCGGCCGGAATCCGAAAGAAAGCCGAGCAATGGACCCGAGTCTCCTTGATACCAATCGGGAGGCAATACAATGGGACGGCGCCTCAATTCGGCCTGCCGCAGGATGGCATCCAAAGCACCCTGTTCTTTGCCCTCTTCGGTCAACACCCGAGCTCGCTTGAGTTCGATCCCCAGGGATCTGGCCACAATCGCCGCAGCCTCGAAAAGGCCCTCCCCGGAGCGTGCCATGATCGGCACGAGCGCATTGGAACGATCATCCAAAATGTTTTGTCTGGCTTGCCGGAGAAAATCTTCTGGCACATTGCCAAGAGAATCCGATGTCGAGTCGGGAGTTTTTTTCATGGCATCAATTGCGAACAAGAGCCGCATAAACGCCATTTTTGGCGACGAGATCCTCATGAATGCCTCGCTCGACAATTCTTCCTGCATCAAAAACGATGATTTCGTCAGCGTCCCGGATTGTGCTGAGTCTGTGTGCGGAAATAAGGCATGTCATTCCTCTTTTGCGGATGTTGGCATCGATTTCCTTTTCCGTCTCGGGGTCGAGTGCGCTCGTGGCTTCGTCGAGAACAAGAAGTGTGGGGTCGAGTGACAGAGCGCGTGCGATCTCGATGCGCTGTTTTTGGCCTCCGCTGAAATTCGCCCCGCCCTCTCCTACCGGTGCAAAAAAACCACCTGCCCGGCGTGAAATCGTATCGGCGATTCCTGCATCCCTCGCTGCCTGTTCGATCCGATCGATCGGCACGCTCGAGTCAAACAGGGAGATATTTTGTGCGATCGTTCCCTCGAAGAGATAGAGCTCCTGTGAGACATGGGCTACCGAGCGCGCCAGCAACCCGCGCGGCCACTCCCGGCGGGGTTTCCCATCAAAAAAAATTTCTCCTGACCAGGGTTGCAGCAAGCCGACGACCAAATTGGCCAGCGTGGATTTGCCACTGCCGGACGCGCCAACCAATGCCACCCGCTTGCCGGGCTCGAGAATGAGGTTGATATCCTGCAAAAGGGGAGGCTCCTGCAGGGAGTATCCAAACGAAAGATTTCGAATTTCGACGCACCCTCTCAAGCGCAGCCCAGTGGCGCCGGATTCGGAAGACTCAGCCAGGCGCCAATCCGGATCCAGTTGAGCGCTCATCACATCGTCCAAGCGGCCGATTTCACCTTGTGCCGTCTGAAGTTGACCACCCAATCCTGCGAGACGGGAAAAGGGGGAAAGGAATGCCGTCATCAGACTTTGAAAAGCAAGAAGTCCTCCGATGGAAAAGTGTCCGTTGATGATCGACAAGCCTCCGACTGTGAGCATCGCTGCGGCATTCACATTATCGATGAATTTTGGGGCGAGACCCAAAGCCTGAGAGTAGATGGCAAGATGCTGCCGCGTATTAACAACCTTGGCCAGTGATCCTGCGAGCCTGACGAAGAGCTCATCCTCGCCGGCCGTCGCCTTGATGCTTTCGATAGATTGGAATCCGGCAATCGCTGTTCCAGTCAATATCCCCTGGTCTTGAAGCAGCTGCGCGTTTTTATCGGCTCTCACACGCGAGATGGACCGCATCACAGCAAGATTCAACGAGGCCATCACGAGGCCGATCAATGCCAGTGTCCAGTTGTAGGTGAAAAGCACAATCCCATAGGGCAGGATGGTTACAAGACTCACCAGCGCCTGCGCAAAATTGCCGGTTAACAGGCCTGCAACCTTGTCGTTTATAGTCGAACGCTGGGCGAGTTCACCTGCAAACCGTTGCTGGAAAAAAAGCATGGGCAACCGGAGTGTGTGCCACAAGAAGCCGCCTTCCATCCGGATCGCAAGAATGGTCGAAAACCGCACCAGGACATAGCGCTCAAGCCATTTCAAAAGACCTGTCAAAATCGCCGCAAGCAGAATCATCCAGAGCATGGCCTTAACCCAGGATTTCTGGCCATCAATCAAGAAGTCATTCATGAAAACGCGCTGGAAAGACGGCGTCACAAGTCCGGCCACGGCCAACATGAGACCGCAGCAAACCAGATAAATCAGCGGGCCGATGGAATTCGGCGGCAGGCGGCCTGCAAGGGCCCTCAGGAGGTTGGGTGCATGGCCGCTGGGCGTGAATTCTGGTGAACGCTTGAATTCAAGCGCCACACCGGAGTAGAGGCGATGGAAATCCTCGATGGCGATCCGTCTGGGACCGGTTGCGGGGTCGTTGATGTAGACCTCATCGGCCCGGAAACCCTCGACCACGATAAAATGAGAGAAATTCCAGAAAGCCACAAAGGGAAGATTCAGTTCGCCGAGTTCATCGACTTCTTTTTTCCAGCCTTGGGCTTCAAGTCCGTAGGCTCTGGCTGCTTTCAGGATTTTCAAGGCGCTGCTGCCCGATCGGGAAACATCGCAGGCGGTGCGCACCTCCTCGATCGGAAGATATTTTCCGAAGTGGCGGAGCACAATCGAAAGGCAAACCGCACCGCACTCCACCGCTTCGATTTGAATCAGAGTGGGCGTCTTGACGCGCGGAGCGATTTTTCCCCGGAATCGTGCACGACTGCTGTGCTCATGGGATTTGATTGCAGGCATCGCGCTTCAGTCGGCAACCCCGAAAAAGTTTTTAATCAGGGGGATTACCAATTCGATTGGGCGGATCTGCATGGTGACCGCTCTGGCTTTGCAAAGCGTGCCCGAGGAGATGCCGAATGGAGGCCCCTGTGAGGAGGACCATTGAAAGCCGCTGGGAGTTGAGGCGTTTGTTTCCAAATGGCCTGCGACCTTGAGAACCGTCCCTTCACTGGAGACAGCGTCTACAAGCGATTTATTTGCCACAACCGCCATCATTGAACCCTCCGTGGCGGGAACTTGGCCGACATCTTCAACATAACCGCACGCATAGCCATAGCGGTCAACCCGCACGGTTTCCGGCGAAAGTTGAAGGGGCATACCGACCTGGATTTCCTTTCCCTTGCCAGAGGGGAAAAAGAGGAGCGCTTTCATGGGCTCGGAGGACCGCTCGAGAGTTACAATTTGCGTGCCGGGATTGAGGTTTTGCCCGATGGCCGCATCCACACTGACGACTCGGCCAGAGCGAGGGCTGACTACCGAGGCGTTGCGTTGGAGCTGCGCTTGAAGGTTGAGAAGCTGTGATTCTGAGTGTTGCAGGGAAATGCGGGCGGAATCGACAGAGCGGCGGGCATCGGTATCGGCTTGAATCAAATTTGTTTCGATTTGCTGCAACTGGGATTCCGCTTGAAGGATGTTGAGCTGGGCAGAATCAAGTTGCGTTTGCGATTGCAACAAGGTGGTCATGGGAATCAAGCCCTGTTGCAAAAGCTTTGTCTGGGCATCAACGACTTTTTGAAGCAAGGCTACTTGTTGCTTGTAGTCCGAGATGGATGTTTGAACGCTGGTCCGCTGGCGATTGTTGAATTCGATCTGAGATTGGCGTTGTTTTTCAGAGGTCGATTGAACCATTTCGAATTGGGATTTGTAGTCGCCAACAGTCCGGCGCTGGTTTTCGATTTGGGATTCGAGAGTATGTTGGTAGACAGTGGCCAATTTTTGTCCCTCCTTCACTTCATCCCCCATGGAAACAAGCACCTCGACAAGCTGTCCATCTCCGGGGGAGACAATACCTTCCATCAGACCTCCCCGAAGCAAAATGCCATTACCTTCCACAGTTTGGGGAATGCGGCCCAGCACGCCCCAAACGAGTGATGCAAAAATTAAACCGCCGAGTGTGGCCAGAGCCAACCAACCGATCGGAGGAACGATTCGCACGGGCTGATCGACCCTGTCCGTGGAATCGCGCGTGGCAGGACCACGGAAGAGATCATTGGCACGCGATGGCACGGAGCTGGATGGCGATTGCAAATCTGGTGGCTCACCGG
Source organism: Spartobacteria bacterium (assembly GCA_046093785.1). GTDB lineage: Bacteria > Verrucomicrobiota > Verrucomicrobiia > Chthoniobacterales > Terrimicrobiaceae > UBA967. The sequence goes on along the minus strand of JBJTGE010000354.1, from coordinate 4,945 downwards.
GCATTTCGTTTGCCTTTCCATAACAAAGCGACATAGTTTTGCAAGTCGTCGCTAATGACACGCGCCAATCTCGAGTTACCATGAAAGACTTTGAATTCGATCAAACAGTGGCCGATCACTTTGACGATATGCTTGGTCGGAGCGTGCCGCTCTACGCCGAGTTGCAGCGCATGGTTGCTGAGTTGGCAACCCGTTTCGCGCAAGATAACTCCACCCTTGTCGATTTGGGGTGTTCAACCGGACGAACATTGGAATTGTTGGATGAGGCGCTTGGGGGTCGCGGAGTAAGCCTCGTGGGTATCGACAACTCGCAACCCATGCTGGACAAAGCCGCGCAACGGCTCGAGGGCAGAAAATCCTGCTCTTTGATTTGCGCGGATATCAACGATGGCTTGCCCGATGTTGTTCCCAGCGTTGTGGTCATGAATTGGACGCTTCAATTCGTCCGTCCATTGGTCCGCGATGCGCTGATCCGCGACATCCACAGCAAGCTTCTACCTGGCGGTTGCCTGATTCTTTTGGAAAAAATTCTTTGTGCAGAGTCCCTTCTTAACAGGCTCTACATCGATCTCTACTACGATTTCAAAAAACGACAGGGATACTCCGGTTCCGAGATAGCTGCAAAGCGTGAGAGCTTGGAAAATGTCTTGGTTCCTTATCGCGTTGAAGAAAATTCCATTCTTCTCCAGCGAAATGGCTTTGGCATCGTAGACGTTTTTTTTCGCTGGTATAATTGGGCCGGTTTTATTGCGGTCAAAACCCATTCGGGAAGTGATGCTGGATGACCGCACTTCCTCTGACGCACTGCTGAACCGATTGAACTCCAAGAGACCGCAACTTTTGCGTCATTGGATATCCGGCGGCATTGAACTGACAGGTTGGCGACGCAACTGTTTCAACGCCCTAGTCAAGTCGCTTGATGCCGCCTACTATGCTCCTCATGCTTCCACTCGCCAACGCGAGGAAATCAAACAGGTCTGCATGGGAAGTGACTCTGCTGTCGAATGGGCTAAACGCTATTTGAAAAAAGGATTTCCCGAAGCACAAACGGCAAGCCTTCCCATGTTTCCTCTTCTTCAAGGCTGGTTTGGCAGTGGAGAAATCCGATCAGCCCACCAAGTGGCTTGCTGCTCGGGTCGAGAGATCGCTTGGTTTGCCCGGAATTTTCCAGAGATTCAATTCATCGGCTCGGATTGTGATGCCGATCTCGTTTCCTTCCTGAGAGGTCACTGGGCAGGCATTTCCAATCTCGACTTCATCGAGCTTCACATGGACAAGCCGCTTTCGGGGCAGGCGCGGATTCAAACCGATCTTCTCTACGCCAGCGGGGGATTCCACTACATGGACTTTGATGCCTTGGTTCGGTTTCTGGCGGGTGCCCGCATGATTGCATGTCGCATTGCGCTTTCCCAACCGCTAGACCGGCCTTTTGATGCCGGTGCTAGGCAGCCGTCCACTCCGCGGGGAATGTTGAGCTGGAATCACCCCTACCCGCGTCTCCTCGAAGAAACCGGTTGGAAGCAGATCGAATGGAGGGAGGGATTTTTTGCAGAGTTGCCCACATTAAAAAATATCGCCACTTGGGCACAGGCCTTCGGCTGATCAGGATTTTTTTTCGAGAAACAACTCGGATCCCAATGTCTCTGAGACCCTGTAACAGTAAGGTGCCAGCCGTCGGCGCGCAAAAGCAACCATGCGAGGAAAAATGGCTGGCACGGTCCAGATTCCATGGTCGTAACCAGTTCCCGCCATGCGATGGTAGGATTCTGCAATCACTGCCGCAAATGTCCCTTTTCCTTGAAGATCCTCACGCAGCCAAGATGTCGTGAAGCGGAGAACTCCCGGTGATTTCGGGTGGTTTACCACCCAGCCGACCAGTTCGCCTTGATGCATCAACCCAACGCTGGTCTCGCGGTGGAAATCCGGGCCGTAATTGAGAGGCCAAACCTCTACATGAAACTGACGTGTTGCTGCCAACCTCTCAATCTCCCGCGAATCCACCTCATGCCAAGGAACCGAGCGGAATGCAACGTCCAACTCAGGCGGGTTTCCCATCACAGGGGATTTCAACATTTCCTGATAGGTGGCCTCGAGAACCATCATCCGTATGCGGGGTTTTGACCAACCTTCATGGGTAAGAAGAGATTCAAAAGCAATTCGATCCTCCAAAGTGCTGCGATGAACGGCCTCCAATTTTTGAAAACCCTGTTTCAAGCAAGCGTCCGAGCCTATTAGTAGAAGTGTAAGACCCACCCATTGGCGCCGACAATCTTGTTCCACCCAAATCGACCGCAATACTGCAACCCTGCCAGAGGTCTTTTCAAACAACACCAGTCCAACCGGTTTGGATCCCAACCAAGCCCCGAAAGCAATAACTTTGTGCTTCCAGGCCCCCACCAGCAAGCGATCCCGGAAGAGCGGAAATGTGAAGCTCGCCAGAAGTGGTGCATCAAAGGTGGTCGCCTCGCGGATATCGCAGTTCTTAGGAAAACCCTCCGAATGTCCGAGATTATTATTCACTTGCAAGCTGCATAACATGCATATGCGATTCCTGTCCCAAAGAAATTGTGACAAAAAATCATTTGACCTTCAGATGCGGGCTGTGAAACTCGACTTACCATCTGTGGAAAGCATCACTGACAAATCCCATCATTCCTTGGACGATTCGGCCTTGCCCCCTGTATTTCAGAGATTGAATCAACGGATTCTTGAAGCTTTCGACAAAAAACCGGATTGCTTTGAACCTGTATTGCGCTCCGAAAACCCAAGTCCCGCATTAGTGCGGCGGCTTTCGCATGTGAAGAGATTCTTGGAACTTTGGACTGCCGATCCAGACATCCGTGCTCGCGTTACTGCCAACGCTCAAGCAACTGTGGATGAGCTCAACTTGGAACTTGTTGCGGAGGAAATCCGATTTCTTCACGACGAGCCCTACTGCCGTGAATGCTTGCAAACAAAGGGCTGGAAAGCTCCGCTTATCGTCCAGCAATACAGACTCTGGTGCATCGAAAAAACTCTCTATCGCGAGCGGAGTCGCATCCAACTCGGCACCCCTGCCCTCGCACGCCACCGCGCTTGGCGCGATCGACAAATCCAACGCTCCAAGGGCCAACTCGGCCACTCCCACGCGATCAACATTGTCCACGCCCCGCTGGCCATCGAGTTGAGCGATGGTTGTTCGGTCGGTTGCTGGTTCTGCGGCGTCTCAGCCGAAAAACGCAAACGCGATTTCGAGTGGAACGACGAAAATGCCGCTCTCTGGTCCGGCGTCGTCACTGCTCTGAAGGACACGATCGGCCCCGGGGCGCGCCAGGGATTTTGCTATTGGGCCACAGACCCACTAGACAATCCCGCTTACGAAAAATTTTGCACCGAGTTCGCACGAATCACCGGCCGGTTTCCGCAAACCACCACCGCCCAAGCCCACAAACACATCGAGCGTGTTCGCCAACTTCTCGGGCACTCGAAGTCCCTGGGCTGCGAGATCAACCGCTTCTCGATCCTGAGCCTCCCGATCCTGAAAAAAATCCACGAGGCCTTCACGCCCGAGGAGCTTCTGTGGACGGAATTGATCACCCAAAACATGGAGGCCACCTCCATGCAGAGCAACTCCGGCCGCGCCCGCAATTCCAGCCGCTTGGAAAAAAAAGCCGCCCATGTTGAAAACCTGCCCTCTTCGTGGAAAGAAGCCCCCGGCACCATCGCCTGTGTCTCCGGGTTTCTCCTGAACATGGTGAACCGCTCCGTGCGCCTCGTCACTCCGGCCCCCTGCGACGACCGCTGGCCCAACGGCTACTGGATTTTGGAAGAGGCCGAATTCCGCGATGCCGATGATCTCCGCGACATTCTTCATGGCATGATCAAACGCCACATGCCCTCCATGCCCCGGCTGGACGACACCATGGCCTTCCGCCGCGATCTCCGCTTTTTGGAAAAGGAGGACGGCTTCGAGCTTCACTCCTGGGGGCTTGTCCACACCTTCGAAGCGGATGATGCCAAGCTCGCGATCGCCCGCTCCCTCGCCGCCGGAAATTCCACTGCTCGTGCGATCATCCTCGATGTAGAGGACGCCTACGGCATGCCATCAGAAGAGGCTCTGATTTTTCTCTGTGAACTTTTCGACGCCGGGCTCCTCAACGAGGAGCCCGCCGTCACCCACGCAACAAAGAACAAACCACCAAACGCAGAACGCCCAACAACAAGAAAATGTCTGAAAAAAACCGCGCCGTTTTGGCCGAAGCCATCGCGCGCTCCTGGAAAGACGACAACTTCCGCCGCATGCTCAAAGGCGCTCCCAAAAAGACCCTCACCGCCGGCGGCATGGAAATCCCCGCCGACATGGATGTGGTCGTTTTGGAAAACACCCCGTCGATCATTTACGCCGTCCTGCCTTCGATCGCCGATCAAGCCCGCTTCCAGTCAAAACTCGACCAGGCGCTCAAGCGCATCTCCAACCTTCCTGAAACAATGGAACTCCGCGTTGTCCGCGACACCGCGCATGTCGCCCATATCGTGATTCCCGCTGCTCCCTCTGCTGTTGCCTCTGGTGCCCTGAGCGATGAGCAACTCGAACAGGTTGCCGGAGGCAAATCCGCCACCTCCACCTACCAGACCCAAACCACCGCCACCACTTCCACCACGGCCGCCGAGGTCGAAGTGGATGCTGTGGAAGTCCAAACCACCGCCACCACGACCACTGTCGCCGCCGAGGTTGAGGCCGTGGTTGTTCCCTGCTTCATCAGCTAATGGCTGATCTCGGCCGAAGGTTGGCGCATCCCGCCCCCCTGCAGGCTGATTACAATTCGAAGCCGAACTGGGAGCAGACGGAAGCGGGTTTAAATACGCTTGCGTCGGCTCCCAGTTGGGGGTCGGATTGTAATCAGCCAGCCGGGGGGCGGGAGGCGCCCACCGTCGGCCGAGATCAGCCAGTAGCGGGTGGAGGCGG
>JBJTGE010000353.1:0-2560 GCA_046093785.1 Spartobacteria bacterium | reverse complement strand
ACGAACTTCAACAAGCCCTCGATTGGCAAAAACGCTACCGCGCGGCCAAAAAATCCAAACAAATCGAAATACTATGAGCAAAGCCCGACAACAACTCGCCCGCGTCCGAGACATCCTCGCCCGGTCCCGCGACACGCTCGATTACAAGATCGAGTCCGCCCGTGTCGATTTCACCGAGGAGGCGCTTGAGATCATGGCCCGCCGGGGAATTGGCAAGGCCGACCTCGCCCGCAAGCTCGGAGTCAGCAAGCCCTATGTCACCAAGCTTCTCGCCGGCGGGGCCAACCTCACCCTCGAAAGCATGGTCCGTCTCGCCGAAGCACTCGATTGCAGCCTGTCCACGCACCTCACCGAGGCCGGCTTCTCGCCTCGTTGGGTCGATGTTTCGGAAAACACCGACTCCTGCCGAGTCCCTTCCCGCCCCGCATCGCAAAAATTCGAACCGCTCCCCTTCGCCCATGACGCCGTCACCGCTGCAGCTTGAGTTCAGCCTCCTCCTCCAGACCGAGGTCCTGGCTGCCGAAAAAATCCCCGCCCAAACCGCGCAGACCATCAAGACCCGGGTTCGCATCGGCCGCTCGCCTGACAACGAACTCGAGTGGAATGTCACCCTCGGCGTCACCTTCGGCCGAAACGGCAAAATTGTCGATGCCCCCTACTACGGCGATGTCGTTGTCGAAATGCGCTTCCTCGTCCACCCCGACTACCCCGCCGACAAACGCAACACCCTCATGCAAGTCAACGGAGCCAGCCTCGCCTACGGCATGGTCCGCGAAACCGTTGCCAACCTCACCGCCCGCGGCCCGCACGGCACCCATCTCCTGCCATCTGTCTCGTTTCTTGAAACAAAACGGAAGCTCTCCAAGAAATGAACCCGACTGTGCCACTGCGCGGGGCTGGTGCCTCGCCAATCCTCGGATAGTTCTTTTGACAATGAAACCTTTCACTCCTCACCCAGCCGGATTCGATTCGCTCATCCTCTCCATTCGAGGACAGAAAGTTCTATTGGACGCCGACCTCGCCGCCATCTATGACGTGCCCACGAAAGCCCTCAACCAAGCCGTGAAGCGCAATGCCGACCGTTTCCCGGAGGAGTTTCTTTTTCCGCTCACCCAGTCTGAAAAGGAGCAGGTGGTCACAATTTGTGACCACCTCTCCCGCCTCAAGTTTTCCAAGACCTGTCCCAACGCCTTCACCGAGCACGGGGCCCTCATGACCGCCAATGTGCTGAGCAGCCCCGAAGCCGTGAAAATGACGCGCCACCAGTTACTCGCCACCCGCCACGGGCCAAAGCCGCTTTCAACCTTCCGCCTTCACACCTCTTCCTTTTTCAACGCCCCTCTTCCACCCAAAAAGGAAATCGGCTTCCACGTTCGAAACGAATCCTCGCTCTCCGGACCCAGATCAAAATCCACAAAGGCATCGAAATGAAATTCTAATCAGCGATGAAATGAACATGGATGTAACCACGCGCGGCACTGACACTTTCCTCCGCCGAAAAACTGAATGAATCCACAATCCACAATCTTCAAAAAATCTGGAGGGCGATGCGCCGTCAGCGCCCTTTTTCAGCTTTTCAGAGTTTCCGCTTTCAGCTTTTGCTCCGAGCCCGGATTCATCATTCAAAATCCCCAGCCAAAGCCGCATGAACTTCGACCAACTCGTTGACCTTTGCCGTCGCACCCACGAGGAACTCGGCTCTCGAGCCATCCGCGCTGCAGATGCCCACCTCGTCGTCAGAAATTGGTTGTTCGGCCTATACATCACGGAATTCGAGCAAAATGGAACCGATCGTGCAGCTTATGGAGCTCGAGTGATTGAGAGTTTGGCCGATCGCCTCAGCCCCTTGAAAGTCAAAGGCACCTCAGCCACCCGCCTTAAACTTTACAGGTCCTTCTACCGTATTTTTTCGATTGGGCCGACGCTGTCGGACCAATTGCAAAAGCTCCTTCCGAACGCGCTGGAAAAAAGCCCGACAGTGTCGGACTTATCTTCCCAGGAACGAAACCAGGCCTTGTCCAGCCTGCCAAGTGGACTGATGGGCCACTTCGCCCTCGGATGGTCCCACTATGTCGAGTTGCTCACCATCGATGGTGCCGAAGAACGCCGATTCTACGAGATCGAAGCCGCCGCGAACCAATGGAGCGTGCGCGAGCTCCAACGCCAGATCGCCAGTTCCCTTTACCAGCGCCTCGCTCTCAGCCGCAACAAGGATGAGATTCGCCGCCTGGCCAGCGAAGGACAAGTCGTCGAAAAAGCCGCCGACCTCATCAAAAATCCGCTGATCCTCGAATTCCTCGGCCTCGCCGACCATCCCAGCCACTCTGAAGATGACCTCGAATCCGCCATCATCAGCCAACTGGAATCCTTCCTGCTCGAACTCGGGAAAGGCTTTCTCTTCGAAGCCCGCCAAAAACGCTTCACCTTCGACAACGACCACTTTCGCGTCGACCTCGTTTTCTACAACCGCCTCCTGCGTTGCTATGTGCTCATCGACCTCAAGCGAGACAAGCTCACCCACCAAGACCTCGGGCAGATGCAAATGTATGTGAACTACTTC
>JBJTGE010000352.1:0-2074 GCA_046093785.1 Spartobacteria bacterium | reverse complement strand
GCAAGTGACCTCATCGCCATGCCGCGCCAGGCAGGCGCTCGCACACGTGGCGCGTTGCCCGCTATGGAAATGACCCACGAGTGGATTTTCCGGCATCTCTGCCAGCCGTGGCCGGAGGCGGGTGTGGACGATGTTGAGGGTGCCCCGTATGTGATCTCCAGCGAATTCCGTGGCCTTTCTGACATCCAACACAAGCGATCCAGTCTTTCCGTCGAGCAAGGCCGGCACGGCTTGGAAATCCACGCTGGCGAATCTGGCCAAAGCTTCCGCAGGCGCGGTGGTGATGGCTGAGACAGGGAGAAAGCCCGCGATGCGGTCAAACCCGATTCGCAGCAGTTGACGGGTGAAATCCTGCGCGGCGGTGGCATCTGCGGCAACGATGGCGATCTCCTGATCTGGCGCAAGAAAGCTGCCTGCGAAGTCCGGGAACTTTTCGGGCGGCGTGAACAGGCTGCCGCGAAGATGCCCTTCGAGAAACTCGCTGCGAGGCCTTGTGTCGAGAACGACAAAGCCCGGCTCGTTCAGGCGGGGGAGGATTTCATCGAGGGTCATCAAACGGGGCTCCTGAAGTTTGCCCAGCACGGCGGGACCGACTTTGTTCAGGTGCTTCATCGTGGCGAAATAAGCCGGCGGCTCGGGTTGGCCGCTCAAGATGAAATTCACAAAGGCCTCTTCGCTTTCCTTGAGTGCCAGCTTGAGGGCGGGATTGAATTTCTCCTCGTAGCCAAAAGTGGAATTCGGGATCGATCCAAGCGACTTGCCGCATGCGCTCCCGGCCCCGTGGGCGGGCAGGATTTGAAGATGACAAGGCATCTCTGAAACCTTGCGGAGGCTCTTGTAAAGGGCCCGCGCGCCTTGCTCCTGCGTTCCCTCCAGACCGGCGGCCTGCTCCAAAAGATCGGGCCGCCCGGCGTCACCCACAAAAAGAAAGTCGCCGCTCAACATCGCCATCGGCTCATTCGCTCCGCCTCCGTGGTCCGTAACCAGAAAAACCATGTGCTCCGGCGTGTGCCCCGGGGTGTGGATGGCTTGAAAGGCGATGTTCCCGATTTTGAACGAGTCGCCATCGCGGAGCGGATGGTAGCCCGGGAGGCCCTTCGCCCACTCGCTCTGCCAGTCCGGCCCGCCTTCCGCCGAGAGATAGAGATTGATGGATGGATCGGCGGCGGCGAATTCCCTCGCTCCGCTTACAAAATCCGCGTGGATGTGGGTCTCGGCGACGGCTGTGATTTTGAGTCCCTCGTGCCTTGCGATGTCCCGGTAGCGGTCGATGTCCCGCTCCGGATCGACCACGATGGCTTCGCCCGTTCTTTGGCAGCCGATGAGATAGGCGTATTGCGCAAGGCGGGGTCGGAGATTTGCTTGAGAAACATGATTGGGCGTTGGTTATTTGGCGGCGCACGATGTGCCTTGGTTCCAAGGCATGCGGGCGATGAGCATTCCCATGCCGCACCAATCCGTGGCACCCGCGAAAATCAAACCCGCGCCGACAAATCCCGACAGCCAGATGAAGGCCGGATTGACAACCTGGGAGAGGATCACTCCCGAAAAGACGAGAAAACCGGCGGCGATGCGCACCTGGCGCTCGAGCGAGATGACACGGGATGCCCCGCGATTCACGGGATGCCCAGCGGCAGCCCATGCCGATGTGCCGCCTTCGACCACGCAGCATTTTTCAAATCCCGACTGCTCCAGCTTGGCGGCGGCCTGTCTGGCCCGCCCGCCGGAGTGGCACAGGATATAAACCGGCCTCGTTTTCGAAAAGCCACCGGTGGACACAAGATGCGCGGCATCGAGACGGTCAAGCGGCATCAAATGAACGCCGGGCACATGGATTTGGCTGTGCTCGATCGGCGTGCGCACGTCGAGAAGTTGCGCTGCGGAGTCGGATTCAAGGATGGATTGGAGTTCGGTTGGCTGGATGTTTGTCATGATAAGGCGGGTTGTTTTATTTGTATATCGCTATACATCGATTAAAGCAATTTGTTTTTTAACAATTGAAATCTTGCCACATGAGTCCCCGGGTTTTTGATAGCCCCATGCGCAAGACCAAAATCATCTGCACATTGGGTCC
>JBJTGE010000351.1:0-2082 GCA_046093785.1 Spartobacteria bacterium | reverse complement strand
GCATATGGGCGCGCCATCCCTACCTTGGAGGAACGAGCGCGCTGCCGCGCGGGCGATGCAATCAGGCGTTGGCGAGGTTTTTTTCGACGGCGGACCAGTTGATCGTATTCCACCAGGCTTTGAGATAGTCGGCTCGGCGGTTTTGATAATTTAGGTAATAGGCGTGCTCCCAGACATCGCAGCCGAGAATCGGGGTGCCGGGGCACTCGGCGACACCGATCATGAGCGGGTTGTCTTGGTTTGGTGTGGAGCAGATGCAGATGGACTTATCGGCTTTCACGCAGAGCCACACCCAACCGCTGCCGAAGCGGGCAAGGCCGGCGGCTTCGAATTTGGCTTTGAAATCATCGAAGCTACCGAATGCCGCGTTGATCGCATCGGCGAGAGCGCCGGATGGAGCGCCACCTGCGGAAGGGCCCATGAGGTTCCAGAAGAAGGTGTGGTTCCAGTGTCCACCGCCGTTGTTGCGAACGGCTCCACGGATTGCCTCAGGCACAGCAGCGAGATTGCTGATGAGTTCTTCGAGGGACTTCGAAGCCAGCTCGGGAGCGCTTTCGAGAGATTTGTTGAGATTCGCGACATAGGTCGCGTGGTGTTTGCCGTGATGGATTTCCATCGTGCGGGCGTCGATGTTGGGTTCAAGTGCCGTGGTGGCGTAGGGAAGAGAAGCGAGTTCGAATGGCATGGTGTTTTTGAATTGAGAGCCGCCAAAATAGCCACGACGGCGAGACATTCAAGCGGGTTGTTGCACCCATCGGTTGACTCCGCCAAACAGGGCGACTAAAAACAGCGTTCTTGTGAGACCCACTTTAGAAAAACTCGAGCAAATCTACCATCGCCCCCTCTTTGATCTGATCCAAGAAAGCCGCCGCGTGTTTCTGGAATTCTGGCCGAAAAACGAAGTCCAACTTTGCACGCTGCTCAGCGTGAAGACGGGCGGCTGCAGCGAAGACTGCGGCTACTGCGCCCAGAGTGCGCATTACAACACAGGACTTCAGAAAGAGCGCCTGATGACCAAGGAGGAGGTATTGCCCGTTGCCGAGCGTGCGCGGCAAAACGGCTCCACCCGCTTCTGCATGGGCGCGGCTTGGAAGGGCGTTCGCGACGGCGATCCCAAATTCGAGACCATGCTGGAAACCGTGCGCGAGGTCAGCAAGCTCGGCATGGAGGTCTGCGTCACACTCGGCCAACTCGGTGACATCGAGGCCCACAAGCTCAAGGAAGCCGGTCTCACCGCTGACAACCACACCATCGACACCTCGCCCGAGCACTACAAAAAAATCGTCAGCACGCACACCTTCGAAGACCGCCTGAACACGATTGGATCGGTTCAACGCGCAGGCCTGAGTGTTTGCTGTGGCGGTATCATCGGCATGGGCGAAAACGAATCCGACCGCCTCAAAATGCTCGAGGTCCTTTGCTCCCTCGATCCCGAGCCGGAGAGTGTGCCAATCAATTGCCTCACCCCCATCGAAGGCACTCCCCTCGCCAAGACACCTCCGATCGATGTCTTCGAATTGGTCCGCCTTATCGCCACGGCGCGCATTGTTCTTCCGAAAGCAAAAATCCGTCTCTCTGCCGGCCGCGACCGCCTGACACGCGAGGCGCAGGCTCTCTGCCTCTTTGCGGGAGCGAACTCCATTTTTTACGGCGACAAGCTTCTGACGGCATCGAATCCAGGAGTCGACGACGACCGTGCTCTCTTGGAATCCCTCGGCCTCGAACCTCAAGCCCCCTACTCCGACCAACCACAACCCGCCTGCACATTATGAAAATCTCCATCGGAAGCGACCACGCCGGATTTGAATACAAGGAAGCCATCATCGCCCACCTGAAAAAGGCCGGCCACGAGGTGGTGGACTACGGAACAGACAGCGCCGAGAGCACGGACTATCCACTCTTTATCATCCCTGCTGCGGAGGCCGTGGTGCGCCAAGAAACCGAGCGCGCCATCGTGGTCGGCGGATCTGGAAACGGCGAGGCCATCGCGGCGAACAAGGTCAAAGGCATTCGCTGCTCGCTGTGCTGGAGCCACGAAACCGCCGAACTCGGCCGCCGCCACAACAACGCCAATGCGCTCTC
>JBJTGE010000350.1:0-3686 GCA_046093785.1 Spartobacteria bacterium | reverse complement strand
CGTCCTTGGTTGGAAAAGGGAGGGAGCTTTAGGAAATCTGCTTTCGGCCTTTGTCGGTGAGTCGGTATTTCTGGAGTCGGCTGTTGGGTTTTTCGGGGATGGTGCGTTCGAGAATCTGCTCCGATAAGAGTCGGTCCAAGTAATTGCGTTGAAATGTCTCCCGATGACGAATGCCTGTCACTTTCTGGATTTCCGCACTGGTGCGTGGTTGGTCTAGGCATGTCTTTAAAACATCAAAAATCCATGCTTCGACTTGTCCGGCGACTTGTCCGGTGACTTGTCCGGTGACTTGTAACGACTCTAGCCCACCTTTTCGTGATTGTTCACGAGTCAGCGGCAGGATTTCAGGGAGAATGAGGGTAAATCGGACGCGTCCGGCGAGTTCTTCGATAGTGGGTTCGGGCAGGTTTTCAGCCTTGGCGATGCGGAAGATGCCGGGAATGCCGCTGCCCCATTGTTCGACCAGTTCCAGTTCTCGAAACACGCGGGCGATAACGGGATTTCGGATTTGGGAGACGCCTTGCTTGATGTCTTCGACGGTCAGGCCCGGAAGGAGCAGGCCTGGGCTTTCAATTTCGATCCGGTCGTCGAAAAAGGCCACGCGAATGGGGGAACCACAGTGGGAGTAGTCGGCATGAACAAGGGCGTTGATGACGACTTCGCGGAGGATTTTGACCGGAATGCTCCAGATGTCCTTGCGGCGGATTTCTGAAAAATCTGCACCTCGCATGGCATGCTTTTTTAGAAAGAGCATGATTTCGTCAACGGCTTTTGGCAGCGGATAATGGATGTCGATGTGGTCGAAGATATCGGCCTTGTCGTCGCCGATGAAGCGCCCGCATTGGATCCACGCGTCGTCGAAGTATTGGCGGCGGTCGAGGCCGTAGAGCAGTATGCCTCCTTGGCTCGGAACCAGCTTGCCTTGTTCCTTGACCATAATCCGCAGGCTTTGGAGTGTTCGCTCATCAATGGAATTTCGACCCTCGAAATCTTTGGCGATCGCTTTGATGTCGAGAGCGTCCATCGTGAGTTCCGGCATCGGGAGGGCATCAAAGCTCACACCGGCGACCCCGCGTTGCAATTCGGCGATTAGCTGAGGATCGGCGAGGCGATTGGTCGATCCCAACCGGACATATGTGCCGCTTTGCTGGCCTTCCGCCTTGAGAAAATGGGGACGCATGCCGCTGAGGAAAACTTCCACCACGAGCAGAGTTTTTCCGTCTACGGTGATCATTTCGATATTCGGCACCAAGCGTGGCAGGATTGAGTCCGCTATGAGGTTGGACTGGCGCTCCTCTTCATCCAGCGGGTTCTCGACGCCTATGATCTTCCGGTCATCGACCACCCCGAGGATCAAATGACCACCCGCAGAATTGGCAAATGCCACAAGCGTCCGCAGAACCGAACGCGGTGATGACAAGTCGCGCTTGAACTCCAGCGTTTTGCTTTCCGGATTGTCGATGAGATTGAAGATCATTGGTGAAAACAAAAATACAGTTCGAGGTTAGTAGTCAGTGGCTGTTTTTTCTGAAGAAATTTTGTTGTGAAAACTGAATTGGATGGCTTGGCTTTTTCAAGCGACCGCGCGGTCTCAAGTGACGAAGGACTCGCGCTATGGCGGAGTGCCTATGGTCAGGTTTTGCAGACTTGGGATTTCACTTCGCCATCGTGGAAGCGCGTGGTGAGTTCCTTCGAAACCATCGCGTCTTTTGCGGAGCGGAGGATGTTTCCGTTTTCATCCATCGTGATGGTGTAGCCGCGTGCCAGTGCGGCGGAGGGGTTCAGGGCACGGAGCACGGCGGCGTGTTGTGCGAGGGATGATTTTTCCTGCTGCAGGCGGGTATCGGTGCGGCGGGCGAGGGATTCACGGTGGATGGCCAAGCGGCGGGCGAGTTCGGAGATTTTGAGGTCGGGGCGGTGGTTGGCGAGGATGCGGGCGTGGCGCTCGAGGAGGAGCTTGGCTGCGTGTGGAGCGGATTCGGCGGTGGAGCGGAGGTCGTCGAGCAAGCGGTCGAGCGTCTGTTGTTTCTCTTGAAGAAGGCGGCGGGGTTCCAAGAAGAGAGCCGTCCTTTCAAGGGCTGCAAGGTGGTTTCGAAAGGCGTCGAGGCGGGCTTCAACTGGTCTTCCAAGCCGGGCGGCGAGGTGTTGGAGTTTGTCGAGAAGTTCGGCGGAGTCGGCGGAGAGGATTTCCGCCGCCGCGCTGGGAGTGGGTGCGCGGAAATCGGCGGCGAAATCGCAGGTTGGGAAATCGATTTCGTGACCTACGGCGCTCACGACCGGAATCGGGCTGGCTGCCACGGCACGGGCCACGGCCTCTTCGTTGAATTCCCAGAGGTCTTCCAAGCTGCCGCCGCCACGGGTGACGACGATCACATCGAAGGGCGGAAGGGAATTGGCTGATGGGTCTCCCAGCAGGCGGATGGCTTCGGCGATCTCGGCTGCGGCACCTTTTCCTTGAACGCGCACGGGATAGATGACGACTTCGATGCCGCGCTGGCGGCGGTGCAGGACATGGAGGAAATCCTGAATGGCTGCGCCGGTGGGGGAGGTCACCACACCGATGCGGCGGGGAAATTTCGGGAGTGGTCGTTTTTTTGCGGAGTCGAAGAGACCCTCGGCATCGAGGCGGCGCTTGAGTTCCTCGAATTTCGCCTGGAGGGCGCCGACTCCGCGCTCTTGGATGCGGCGGACGATGATCTGGTAGTTGCCACGCGGTTCGTAAACGGTGAGGGAGCCTTGGAGTTGAACTTGGACGCCGTCGGCGAAGCTCATTCCTCGCAGTTGGGCGGTTTGGCCGGCGAAAAGCACGCAGGCGATTTGGGAGCCTGCGTCCTTGAGTGTGAAGTAGGCGTGGCCGGATGACTGGCGCCGGAGGTTTGAGACTTCGCCTTCGACCCAGACCTCGCCGATGCCGTCCTCAAGGAGTCCGCGGACTTTGCGGGTGAGCGCGGTGACGCTGAGAATAACTGGCTCGGTGGGCTTGGGTGCCGGTTTGGGTTTGATTTTGGAAATGGTTCCCTTCAGGTCGAAGTCGAGTTGCATGGCGTGTTGTTGAGTGAGGAGTTGATGCGTTCAGCAAGGGTGAGGCTTATGCCTGGAACAGTTGCGATATCTTCCGGAGTGAGTGCTTTGAGGCGTTCCACGGAACCGAATTTTTCGAGCAGGGCCCGTTTGCGGTTGGCACTGACGCCGGGAATGGCATCCAGAAGACTTTCACGGACGCGTTTTTTTAGGAGGAGGCTGTGGTAGCCATTCGCCGTGCGGTGGGCTTCGTCGCGGATGCGCTGGAGCAGTCGCAGCGCGCCGCTGTCTTGGGGAAGCCGCATCGGGAGCGGACGGCCGGGACGGTGGATTTCTTCGAATTCCTTGGCCAAGCCGATGATTGGCACATTTTGCAGGCCAAGGCGGTTAAGTTCGCCGCAGGCGCTGGAGAGTTGCCCGCGTCCGCCATCGACAATAATGAGATCGGGAATGGCCGTTGCGTTTGTGTTTTCGGATTCGCGCAGAATGCGTCCGTAGCGTCTGCGCACGACCTCGGCCATGCTGGCGAAATCATCCTGTGTGCTGAGCCCTTTGATGCGATAGGTGCGGTAGCCGGCGCGGTCGGGGACGCCATCCCGAAAGCGGACCATCGAGGCCACGATGTGGGCCGAAGAGATGTTTGAAATGTCGAAGCACTCCATGAC
>JBJTGE010000349.1:0-2000 GCA_046093785.1 Spartobacteria bacterium | reverse complement strand
TTCACCTTCGACAACGACCACTTTCGCGTCGACCTCGTTTTCTACAACCGCCTCCTGCGTTGCTATGTGCTCATCGACCTCAAGCGAGACAAGCTCACCCACCAAGACCTCGGGCAGATGCAAATGTATGTGAACTACTTCGATCGGCATGTGAAGTTGCCCGACGAGTCGCCCACCGTTGGCATCCTCCTCTGCCACCGTAAAAACGATGCCCTCGTTGAGTTGACCCTGCCCTCGGACACCAACATCTTCGCCTCCAAATACCAACTCTACCTGCCCTCCAAAGAAGAGTTGAAAGCCCGCTTGGAAAGCATCACCACCAGTTTGGACGATTCCCGCCATGCCGACAGATAAACCCCACAGCCTCCTGCAAAAATACCGCCTCAACGAAAAAGGCCGCGCGCTCGCGGCAAAAACCGTTTCGCAATGACAACCACCAAAAAATCTGGAGGGCGCTGCTCCGTCAGCGCCGTGGTATCCGCACCGAGCATTCGTTTACAAGGTAGGGGCGGATCGCCGAGCGGCCCCAAGATTCAGGCGCCACGCGCCGTTAAGACAAAGCCACCATTCAAAATCCATCACCCAAAATCTCCGATTCCTTCCACCCTTTTCTTGGCCCGCCACCAGTTACTCGCCACCCGCCACGGGCCAAATCCGCTTTCAACCTTCCGCCTTCACACCTCTTCCTTTTTCAACGCACTCTTCCATCCAAAAAGGAAATCGGCTTCCATGTCCGGAATGAATCCTCGCTCGCTGGAGCCAGACCAAAATCTCCCAAGGCATCGAAATAAGATTTCAACCTGCAAATGCTGAAACACCTCACCCTCGGCTATGCCTGCTAAAAAGAAACATCCCGACTCTCCGGCACTCGATGACTTCGAGTCGCTGGTGGATTCGATTGTTCAGATTCACCATCAGGCACAGGCCTTCGCCACCAAAGCCGTCAATGTCGGGCTCACATTGCGGAACTGGCTCATCGGGTATCGAATTGTTGAATTTGAGCAAAACGGCAAAGACCGGGCTGCTTACGGAGAACGCTTGCTCCCGGAGCTGGCGAAAAGGCTGGCAGCGGCAGGCCTCAAGCGGGTGGACATGCGGGAACTCCGCCGCTTTCGCCTCCTCTACACCACCTATCCCCAGATTCGGGAGACAGTGACTCCCGAATTGCTCGCACGCGCCGGTGCTTTAGCTCTCCAGCCCCTCCTGCAACCCGCACAACAGAAAAATCGGGAGGCATCGTCTCCCGATTCCCAAATCCAGGAACTGCTGTCTCAACCACAACCGCTCGCCACCCACGACCTCATCCAGAGAATCTCCTTTTCCCATCTTTCCGAACTCCTCGAAGTCTCCGACAACACCCAGCGCCGATTCTACGAGATCGAATGCATTCGCGGCAATTGGTCCGTTCGCGAACTGCGGCGGCAGATCGACAGCCTGTATTACCAGCGGAGCGGGCTTTCCAAAAACAAATCCAAGCTTTCCGCCACCACCCACGCCAAGGCGGAAACCCTCCAGCCCGGCCAAATCATTCGCGATCCCTATTTCTTCGAGTTTCTCGGCCTCAACTCCCGCGATGTCATGGGCGAGACCGATCTTGAAGACGCCCTGCTCGACCGCTTGCAAGAGTTTCTTTTAGAGATGGGCCACGGCTTCTGCTTCGAGGCCCGGCAAAAGCGCATCCTCATCGGCGACGAACATTTCTTCGTGGATCTCGTCTTCTATCACCGTGTGCTCAAGTGCCATATCCTTGTGGAACTGAAAACCCAAGCTTTCAGCCATGAGAATCTCGGCCAGCTTAACACCTATGTCGCCTACTACAAAAAACACGAAATGACCGCCGGCGACCAACCACCCGTCGGTATACTTCTCTGCACGCGAAAAAACGAAGCCCTCGTTGAATTCGCCATCGGCGACTTGCCCAATAAACTCTTTGTTTCCCGCTATGCCGTGGAAATGCCCAAAAAACCCGAGATGGAAGCCTTCCTGAGACAGCTCGGCAA
>JBJTGE010000348.1:0-6071 GCA_046093785.1 Spartobacteria bacterium | reverse complement strand
GGGAAATCATCACCGGGCCGGAGGATTTTTTCTTGGGAGCCGATTTCGGCGCGCCAATGAAATAAACGCCCAAGGCGACGACGAGAACGCCACCAAGGATGATCTTGATTTTGTGCTTCGCAAAGAAACTCGGCTCGTCTTCTTCCTCGTCGGGCATGGGTGTCGTTTACTTGGGGCCTTGGGTGGCGAGGCCGATTTGCTTGATGTCGAGGCGTCCGAGCACATCGAGGACTTCCATGACCATCATGTATTGGGTGGCACGGTCGCCGCGGACGACGACAGGGAATTCGGGCACCTTGGATTTGTGCTCGCTGAGCTTGGCTTCGAGTTCGGCGATGGTCACCGGCACGGTGTCGAGGAACAGCTTGCCCTCGTTGTTGACGGTGATGGATTTTCCCTTGGGGCCGCCAAGCGCGGGGACCTTGCTGCCTTTCGGGAGATCGACTTTCACGCCTTGGACTCCAGCTGTGGTCATGATGATAAAAATCAACAAGAGCACGAGGTAGAGATCCACCATCGGGGTCACATTGATATCGTCGTAGGATTTGTCGTCGCCGGCGTCCATGATGGGTTATTTGTGTTTGATGAGATTGTCCATGATGGCGGCATTCTCATCGCCTTTCAGTTCCTCTTGGCGAGCGGCCTCCTCCGGGGTGCGGATTTGGCGGATTGGCACGGTGAGGCCGGCATCCCCAGGGGTGGGGTAAAATTCCGCAACCTTGGCGACGAACTCGTCGATGAACACCTGCATCGCGGAAACGGTGTTTTTGATGCTGGTATTCAGGAAGCTATACATGAACAGTGCCGGAATCGCGACCAGGAGGCCGACTGTGGTGGCGAGGAGCGCGCTGGCAATGCCGGGGGCGATCGAGTTGACATCCACCTCGCCGGATTTGGCGATGATGGCGAAAGTGATCATAACACCCACGACGGTTCCGAGCAGACCGACATAGGGTCCACCGGCGATGCTGGTGGTGAGGTAAACAAGGCCGTTGCCCAAGCGGTGCTGCTCGTGCACGAGGGCGGCATCCAACGAAGCGCGGATGGCTTGGATCGAGCGGGCGGAGAGGCCTTGGCCCTTGTTTTTTCCGAAGCCGAGGCGGTGGCGGATTTCCTCCGAGCCGACATGGTAGATGTGGTAGAGGGGGGAGTCGGCGAGGAGGGTGAGGCCTTTTTTGCCGATTTTGCCGCCGAAAGTTTTTGAGGACTCGGGATTGTCGAGATCCATAGCGGTGAGGTCGGTGGCGACATCCTTCCAGAGGCGCTGGAACTCGGCGTTGCCTTTTTTGATTTTATCGAGGTTGATGAATTTAACGACGGCAACAGTCCATCCGGCAGCCATCATGATCACGCAAACGCCGATGGCGATCCATCCGTCGAACATCATGTTCTTGGCGATGTCGCCGAAGAGCATGACATGCTCCATCGCGCCGCCGTGGCCGCCGCTGGCGCCGCCTTCACCCTCGCCGAGGGCGACGAGCTTCGTGCTGGCGTCGTTGCCGGCTTGGCCGGTGTAGGCGAGTTGGACCCAGCCTGCGGGGCGGGCGGTTTTCGAGAGGCTGAAGTCATCGATCTCGCCGACGAGGCCGTTTTTGCCATCGGCGTCGGAGCCGAGTGTGGCATCGCCAACAATGGCTGGCAGGCCCGCTGCGACTGACGAGTATTCCTTGCCATCGACGAAGAGTTTTGTGCTTGAGCCGTCAGAGATCACGGCGATGTGCTTCCAGACATTGGGTGCGACGGGGTCTGCGGGTGTGGATTTGGAAGTGCCGGAAGCGGAGGTGATGACCACGACGGGTGCGCCGGCTTGGAAAACGACTTGGAAACGGGCGGAGTCGTCACCCCAATCGAAGAGGGCGCCTTTTTCGTTGATCGTCGATTGTTTGAGCCAGGTCGAGAGGGTGAAAGGCTGGCCGGCCTCGGCGCGGAGGGTTTCCGAGCCAGGAATCTTGGCGGCGGTGTTGCCGAGGAGGCGCATGCCGGGACCGATGAGGGCGCCTTCGGAGAGCGTGCCGCCGGAGGTGGCGTTGTTGGCGTTTTTTGTGGCGTCCTTCGGTGTGGCAGCGGTGAAGTTGTAGGCGAGGATCGTGTCGGCATCGTGCGCTGCGAGCGGATCGGCGGCTTCCTCGGCGGTGATTTCGGGGTTGCCGCTGTAGAGCCAGATTTTGGTTTGGGCTCCGGGTTTGATGTCGGGGATTTTGACCCAGACGAAGCCTTCGTTCATGAGGGCGTCCCATTTTTCCACGCGGGATTCGAGGGGCGTCTTGTCATCCTCGGTCACGAAGCGGATGTCGGTGCCGTCCTCTTTGGCGGTGGAGAAGTCGAAATTTCCTTGGTGGAGCCGTAGCAGGACGGTGGCGGTGCCAACGGGGTCGGTGATTTCGAAGCCATCTTTTGTGGTATCGATGGTGACGGGTCGGCGGGCGGTCCACTCCTTATTCCACCAGGCGTGGGAGTTTGCTGTCACGGAAACCAGGGCCGTGGCGGCGAGAAGGGCTGTTCGGATGAATGCGGTTGTTTTCATATCGTTTACAGTTCTGCGGAGATGCTGAAGGAAAAGAGTGGTTGGTAGGCTTCTGAGGGAGATTGGGTGACTTGCGGGATGCCGATGAAGAAGTCGCCATTGATGTGATCCACGAGGCGGATGCTGGTTCCGACGCCGTAGCTCCAGAGCGTCCAGTTGGAGGTTTGCTCGGGGAGGGGATCGTTGAGCATGGCATAGCCGGCGTCGATGAAGACGAAAAAGCGCCACTCGTTGCCTTTCGGAAGCCAGCCGAGGAGGGATGGTGTGCGAAATTCCAAAGTGCCGGCGATGGCGTTGTCACCCGTCACGATGGACTCCAAATAACCGCGCACGGTGGATTGTCCGCCGAGGCTGTATTGCTCGGTGTCCACGAGCGGATTGGCCGTCGCCTGGCCTTGGACCTCGCCGAAGAGTTGGAAATCCCACGGCAGTTTCTGCGTGTGGGCCAGATTGCCGCGCAGGTAGAAAAAGTTCGCGTTCGCGTTGTAGCGGCGGTTATCGAAATCGATCGCCTCCTGCGTGCCGGTTCCTCGGAAGGAAAAGGTCACGCCCGCGCCAAATTCGGTCTCGTAGTGTTTGCCGATCGAGCTGGCGTTGTAATTGATCGAGAATGGCCAGTAGGTGAGGGGGCTGGAAACCGTCTGGTTGCCCACGACGAGGTCTTGAGCAAAATCTTTGTAGTCGATTCCCATGCTGGCCGAGTGGTAGAAACCGGTTTTGGCGGGGAGGTTGAAAAGGAAGCGCCCGCCATAGATTTCGCCGTTTCCGAGCGAATCGGTGCCGCCGAGTGTGGAGACCTCGCTGTTCTGGCGCGTGGCTTGGAGCATGAGCGCGACCCAATCGATGGATGGCGTGCGTGCTATATAGTAACCGGAGAAAATCAGGGCATCACTCGGACGCTGCGGGGCAATCTGAAAGCCCGCGCCGATAGTGTGTCCCATCTGCCACAAATTGTCATAGCGCACCGAGGCATCAAGGCGCAGGGGTGTCGTGTTTGCGCTGTAGCGGTTGTTCAGTTCCACACTGCCGTGCAGGGGGAACTTGTCTTTCACCGTCAGTTCGACATCCACCGTGCCCGGGGTTTTTCCAACGGCAAGTGAGGGCGTGACCTGAAGATCGGCTGTCTGGTTGAGGGCGATGATGTCGCGCTGAACATCATTGAAATTCGGCACGGTGCCCTCCGCGAGCGCCGGAGCCATCTTTTTAATCTTCTCGATATCGAAAAACCGCGAGCCCTTGACGCGCAGGCGGCCCACAGTCGCCTCGGTGACCTGGAGCACAATGACGCCGGTATTCACGCCTTGAGGAGGCACGGCGACGGAAACGGTTTGGTAGCCTTCGTCGTGGTAGGCCTTCTCCAGCGAGGCGCGGGCGTTTTCGACATCCTCTGGCGTGCGGCCGGGGCCGGTGTGCTTGTAGAGCGCCTTGTCCACCGCACCCGTTGGAAGTGTCTTCGAGCCCACCACGCGGAATTCGCGGATGGAAAAGGTCTGCGGAGGCTCTGGATTCACGACGGGCGGCGGCTCCTCATCGAGCAAATGATTCGCGTCCTGCGCGGCTAGGCGGCCGGACAGGGCGACAGAGACTCCCAATACCCAGTGAAGGATCAGGCGTCTGAAGCGGATGGTGTGAGAACTCCGAATCATTGGACGCAGTAGGTCATCAGTCCGACCCACACCCGGCAACGGGAGTAATGTTACAATCTTGTCACAAAGAATCCGGGCTTGATTTTCAGGCAATGGTCTCCGTGGTTTCGCAAACCGTGTTTGGAACAATGGAGAATTCGGGGAGGCGGCTGGGGATAGTGAAACAGGCGGGAGCGCTGCCCCCGCCTGTTCCTGTTGCACTGATTCTCACACCAAGTGCACCCTTTTGAATCTTGGCTTCCGATGCACTGCGCAACGGGATTTATGTTACGAATTCGTAACCTTGGGGTGTGGGTGTTTGGTGTTTCGCCTGCTTCTTGACGCGATCAGATCGTGGCAAGAATGCCGTTGAATGTGGCGCTCGGGCGCATCGCGATGGAAGCCTTGGCGTCATCCGGCATGTAGTAGCCACCGACATCGATCGCGCTGCCTTGGACGGCGGCGAGTTCGCTGACGATTTTTGACTCGTTGGCGGTGAGCGCTTCGGCCACGGGGGTGAAGATTTTTTTCAGCTCTGCGTCTTGATTCTGCGCGGCGAGGGCCTGGGCCCAGTAGAGGGCGATGTAGAAATGGCTGCCCCGGTTGTCGAGTCCACCGACCTTGCGGGCGGGGGATTTGTCGTGCTCGAGGAGTTGGCCGGTGGCGGCGTCGAGGGTGTCGGCGAGGACTTTGGCTCGCGCGTGGGATTGGGTTTCCGCGAGATGCTCGAACGAGGCGGCGATGGCAAAAAATTCGCCGAGCGAGTCCCAGCGCAGGTAATTTTCCTCGAGGAATTGCTGCACATGCTTGGGAGCGGATCCTCCGGCGCCTGTTTCGAAGAGTCCGCCGCCGTTCATGAGCGGGACGATGGAGAGCATCTTGGCGCTCGTGCCGACTTCGAGGATCGGGAAGAGGTCGGTGAGGTAGTCGCGCAGGACATTGCCGGTCACGGAAATGGTGTCCTCGCCTTTGACGATGCGCTCGAGGCTGAATTGGCAGGCCTCGGCAGGCGGGAGAATGCGAATGTCGAGTCCAGCGGTGTCGAGGTCGGCGAGATATTTTTCCACCTTGGCGATGAGTTGGGAATCGTGGGCGCGCTTGGCGTCGAGCCAGAAAACGGCAGGGCATCCCGTGGCGCGGGCGCGGCGCACGGCGAGTTTCACCCAATCGCGGATGGCGGCATCCTTCGTTTGGCAGGCGCGCCAGATATCACCCGCATCGACGGTGTGTTCAAGCAGGGCCTTTCCATCGGAGTCGGTCACGCGCACGGTGCCGGCGGATGGAATTTCAAATGTTTTGTTGTGGGATCCGTATTCCTCGGCGGCTTGGGCCATGAGACCCACATTTGGCACGGAGCCCATGGTCTTGGGATCGAGCGCGCCATTTTTTCGGCAGAATGAAATGACAGTCTCGTAAACCGGGGCGTAGCAGCTGTCGGGAATGACGGCGAGTGTGTCCTGGGTTTTGCCTGCGGCGTTCCACATTTTGCCGCCCTCGCGGATCATGGCGGGCATGGAGGCATCGACGATCACATCGCTTGGCACATGGAGGTTCGTGATGCCTTTGTCGGAGTTCACCATGGCCAGAGCAGGGCGCGCGGCGAGGGTGGTCTTGAGATCGGCTTCGATCGCGGCCTTCTCGTCGGCGGGGAGTTTTTCGATTTTGGCCACGAGGTCGCCGAGGCCGTTGTTGAAATCAATGCCCAGTTTGGACAGCACGGCAGCGTGTTTTTTCAGGAAATCGCCGAGGAAAACCTTCACCACATGACCGAACAGAATGGGGTCGGAGACCTTCATCATCGTGGCCTTGAGATGGAGTGAGAAAAGCACACCGAGGTCCTGCGCGGTGGCGATTTGAGCCGCGAGGAAGGATTCAAGGGCCTTGCGGCTCATGAAGGTCGCGTCGAGAACCTCGCCGGCCTG
>JBJTGE010000347.1:0-3043 GCA_046093785.1 Spartobacteria bacterium | reverse complement strand
GGGATGATCATGGCATGATGGTTTGTTCTTCGCGCTGTCAGGCAGTGTGGCGCGTTTGCTGTGTCGCTCGTGGTTGCGATCCCGGATGAGGAAAGGGTTGGTTTTCCGATCTTTTAGAATCGTTTGTGGCGTGTTGTGGTGAGTTCGCTCATGCTGGTGGGCAGGGTGTCGAATTTATTAAACGGAAATGCGGATTTCACCGCTCACACAAAGAGGTCGGGCGACGGGCAAACTGCCTTTCTGAGGTCGGGCCGGAGGGGTCCCACTTTCTCCCTGCCGTGATCTCGCCCCGCTCGCCCCTGTCCAGCGACAATTAAAAATGGTTCCCAGCGACAATTAGAAATGACCCCCGGCGACAATTACAAAACACGGTCCAGTTCGGGGTAAGGAATCGCTGATTTTCGCGTAGGGAATCCCGTAGGGAGGCGTAGCCGACCGGAGGGTGACCGGAGCGAAAATCAGCGACGGCGGCAGGCCTCCCCCGGGTTTCGGTTTTACCCTTCCGGCTTGGGTTCCTTGGTGGGCGGATTTTTCTTCATCCGGAAGCTCTCGCCCTCAAATTCCAAGATAATGGCGTGATGCACGAGGCGGTCGATCGCCGCCAGGGTGGTCATCTTGTCCTTGAAAATCTGATCCCACTGCGAAAAGACCAGGTTGGAACTGATCATGACGCAGCGCCGCTCATAGCGCTCGGCCAGGAAAGTGAAGAGCACCTCCATTTCCTCGCGGCTTTGTTGCACATAGCCGATGTCGTCGAGGATGACGACTTGGTAGCGGTCGAGTTTTTTGAGTTCCGCCTCCAGGCGCAGGTCTCGCTTGGCGGCGAGCAACTGCCCCACGAGTTTGAAGGTGGAGCGAAAAAGCACACGCATGCTGTGGCGCAGAATCAACTCCCGTCCCAGAGCGGCCAGAAAGTGCGTCTTTCCCCGCCCCGGCAGTCCGAAAGCCAGAATATTGGTCGAGCGGGACACAAATCCCCCCTCCAGCAGCGAGGGCAACTGCCGCCGGATTTTTATCGGCAAGCGCGCCTCCTCAAGGTTGCCCAGCGTTTTGCCCTCCGGCAGACCGGACTCGGCAAGCAGGCGGGCCATGCGGCGTTGATCGCGTTCCTGCGCCTCGCTCTGGCAGAGATGTTCGAGCACTTGGCGGTGGCTCCAGCCCTCCGTCTCCGCCCGCAGCATGGTCGGCTCGCAAAGCGCCGCCATGGTTGTCAGATGAAAACCCCGCAGCAACTTCTCCACGCTGGACTCCTTGGCCGTGGCTTTCATAGCGCTCCCTCCAGAAGATCATCGTAGACTTCCAGCGAGACCGGCATGGCCTGCCGCTCCCGGAACGCCATCGCCTCATCCTCGTAGCTGCGCAGCAGCGCGACGACCTCCGCGGCGCTGACAACCCCCTTGGGAGCCGACAGCAACTCCTCGACCGTGTTCTCCACAGCCGACAGGCCCTCGTTGGCCGCCAGTTCCAAAATCTCCAAATACCGCACATCGGCGACATGCCCCGCATGCCGGGAGCAGAGATGATCGTAGAGCCCCCGCCAGACCAAGGACGGGAACATCGCCTCCCGCCAACGGTATTGGGAAAACGCCCCCGGTTTGCGCACAAGCCATTTGATCACATGCCGGAAATCGATCACCGCTCCCCGGTCGCCGCTTTGCAACGGCAACTTGGCCAATACCACCAGCCCATCCAGAAGCACGATGTGCGTCTCGAAAATGCGCGCCCGCAACCGGCTACCGATCAGCTTGCTCGGCACCGAATACACCCGCTTGCACACACGGATCGTCGAGTTGTTGTTCACCCGCACCATCGTCTCCGTGTAGTCGGGCAACTCGGGCGCCAGATGCTCGCGCATCGCCGCCATCTCCTGCCCAAACCTCTCCCCACGCAGCCCGTTGGCCTTTTCCAAAACCCCGATCACAAAAAGGTCATACGCCTCCTCGCTCTCAAAATCCCGGCTCCCGCGCAGCAACAGATGCTGCTCCAACCTCCTTTTGAAATGCCCGTGCATCACCTCGCAAGTCCCGTTCTCCTGCGGGCGGCCCACCGTGGTCGTGCGCGGACTCATGCCGAAATGCCCGCACACCGACAGGAACTCCTCGTTGAAGCCCCGCTCCTTCTCCTTGCCGGAAAGCCGGTGCGTCGCCGCCGAGGAATTATCGATCAGCAACTCCCCGGGAACCCGTCCCAACCTTCCAAGCGTGGCCTTCAACCCCGAGCGAATCGACAACAACGACTCGCTGCGGCACCTCACCGCCCATTGCCAATTCGAATAAGGCAGCACCGCATGGAACATCAGATGATCGAGCTTCATCCCGCAGACGCTCACTCCCAAATCCCGCATATCCGTCCAGTCCACAGCCAGAACAGCCCCCGCTCGCGCCTCCTGTGAGAAAAACACCTCCTTCTCCTTCCCGTGCTCCAAGCGCCACTGCCGCACCCGCCGCTGGAAAGTCCTCAACACCCTCTCCTCCAGCCCCCCTTCCACCCGCTCGCCAAGGTGCTCGAAAAGCGCCTTTGCCTCCAACTCCGGTGCCGTCTCCAACATCCCCCGCGCCACGCTCCAGGCGGCCTCCAGCGGATCTTTTCGAGTCCGCCAATCGCGGGGTTGCCTCTTCTGTTTGCTCGGGTCTGTCTGGCGCAGATACTTCCGCGCCGTGTTGCGGGAAACCCCCGCCTTCATTGCACTCATTGTGATACTGACTCTCCTGTTGCGCTCGAAAACGAGCTGGTTGATTTGACGACGATTGATCATTTGAAGATGCCTCCTCGGGCACCCTCACTGCGCGCTTACCACGCCAATACTTCCACCCCATTTTTCCTGCAACAGGGTGGTCAGTTTTAATTGTCGTCAGGAGTCAGTTTTAGTTGTCGCTACACAGATTCCCATTGCCCTTCGGTTGACCATTCGTAATTTCGCTTTATGACTACGCTCGCCACAGTAAAAAACCTCGCATTGGAACTCCCTGAGCACCAGAGGGCCACTTTGGCCATGCACATTCTGGATTCGCTGCCCGGAGTGCTTTCGGAAGCCGATGAGGGG
>JBJTGE010000346.1:0-7918 GCA_046093785.1 Spartobacteria bacterium | reverse complement strand
GATGTGCGATCCGAGGCGTTTGCGGTCAGGGTGATTTGAGATCCGAGGCTGATGCTTGTTCCGCCCGTTGGCGAGGTAAGCGCAACAGTGGGAGCTGGGTTCACCGGCGCAGGAGTGGGTGATGGAGTGGGGGTCGGAGTTGGAGACGGAGTCGGCGTGGTGGAGGCGGCCGCACCTGTGATGACGAGCGCGTAGGGCTGGGCGTTTGTTGTCAGCGCGGCATCCATCGACACAGTGACTGTATAGGTTCCGGCGCGGTTTGGATTTGAAATGTAGACCTGCTCGGTGTTGTCCACCCTGTTCTTTCCTGTTGTGGCGGCGGCAGACATGGCGGCCGATGTCCAGGCTCCCACGAAGGGCATGACGAAAGGCAGGTAAACAGTGGCACCATCCGGGCCCGTGATTTTCAAATCCAGATCGTGGACGAGATTCGGCGTTCTGCTGTCGGCGGCTGTCTGCGCGGCGCCGGCGGGATCGGTCCAGGAAAGCGTGGCGCGGATCGGGCTGGAACCATCCCAGGTGAAAGTGGTGATGGTGGATTTCACGGCGGCCGTGAGCGAGCCCTCGAGGATTCTTGGCACGGCCGGGTTGGCCTTTTGCGCGAGGACGAGATCGGCGGCGGCTTTCACATTGATCAATCCCCAGCCGAATTTGTAGTCGGGGCCGGGGTTTCCGAGGTCGTCCGCCGTGTGGATGAGAAGCGCCTTGAGCAGGCTGGCGCGGGGGCGTTGGCCGAAGGTGTTCGCGTAGAGTTGCTGGATGAGCGCTGCCGAGCCGGCGGCATTCGGCGTCGCCATGCTGGTGCCGCTGTAGGTGCCGTCGTAGGAGGAATCGCTCGCGGCGGTGGTGGAGTAAACGGTCACGCCGTTTGCGACGAGGTCGGGCTTGATGCGGCCGTCATCGCATGGACCCCAGCTCGAGAAGGTGCTCATCGCTCCAGCCGAGGGAGAGCGGACGCCAGCCACCACGGCGTCGTTCACCGCGCCGATAGTGACGATGTTTTTGGCGAGGGAATTGAAGGTGATCGATTGGAAACCGCCCAGCGCGGTGAGGGAGTCCTGCTCGTTGCCTGCGGCCCAGAAAGGAAGGTAATACGGCAACGACCATGCGAGCGCATCGGTGGTCTGCGCCTCGCGTTCGTAGCGCCCCATATCGGCCGTGGTGGCACCGTAGCCGTAGGAGTGGTTTGACAGCGGGACGGCGGCCAGTGCGGTCGCGGTGGCGGCGCCGCTTGCTGTCATTTCGGCGTAGTCGTTTTCCCAATCATAGGAATCGACGGTGGACTTCGGTGCCATGCCCTTCGCGTTGGCATCCACCCCGCTCGCGGCGATTGTGCCTGCCACATGTGTCGAGTGGTCGTCCAGCGGGGCGGTGGCATTCTTGTTGGCGATGCGGGCGGTCAGCTCGCGGTGGGTGCTGCGGATCGACCCCGCATCCCAGACGCCCACTTTCACGCCGGTTCCGTCAAGCCCGTAGGGCGCGGCCTGAATCAGGTTTGCGCCGGTCGAGATGGCGGCGTTTTTGTTGTTTGTGACGCGATAGAGGGGCTGCTCGCCACGGAAGTCGTGGAGGATCGACACCTTGCCGCCGTTCTCCTCGATGCGCACCGGGACTCCGAGTTGCCCGGCCTTTTCAAGCACGGCATCCATGCGGCTTTCCTCGAGGCGCGTCATTTCAGCCACGACCTTCTCGCGCTCTTCGGGATTGCCCATGTCGGCGGATTGCAGGAGTTGAACAATCGGGTTCGCCGGCCCCGCCGGACCGCTTGCGGCCGAGCTTGACGATGCCGGGGCTTGCTGGCGGGAGGGGTTGATGTTTTGCGCAGTTGGTGCAGCGCTGGTTGAAGTCTGGCCCGGATCCTGCAGTGGCTCGGGCGCTTGGGCTGGCGGGGTTCCGGAGCCGGATGCGGCCGTGGACTGCGCCGTCGTGCCTTGCTGCGGCTCCGGCGCTCCATCGCTGGAGAGCGGTGCGCCGGGAAGCGCCGCGGCGGCGGGTTGTGTGTTGACGGGTGATGTGTGTTTCCGGCTGGAGGCTTGGTCGGCATAAAAAACGCCGGTCAATGCAATGGAGGAAACACCCAGGCAGGTAATGATTGTTTTTTTCATTGTGCTGAGGGTTTGTGGAAATGCTCAGCATCAGGTGTGCCAATGGCAGCGGCAGCGCGCAGACGCTTCAAGAGCGCGCCTGCGGTCCCTATTTGCACTCGTCTTTTCGGCTCTTGCTGGCAGTCCCACCAAGGCTTGGGTTGTGGGGAATGGGTGCCTCCCTATTGGCATCTACAACCTCTCCCGGTTCACGAGAAAAGCCATGCTCCATTCCGCCTTCCTGGCGGCTCTCCATGAAGGGCCTGATACTCTCCGCCACATTCTGAGATAAAAAAGAGCGGGGGCAGGACGAAAAGTTAGAAAGGAACTGCTCTGAAATGCGGGGGGGCTAATCGTGATGGAAGAGTTCTTCCATGTCGGCCCACCACTCGCCGGGTTGGCGGGATTCGAGCGGTTCCTGGCAGGGCTTGCAGACGGCCCACCATTCTTGCGTGCGCGGGTCGGCCGCTATCAGCGCCATGTCGGCATCGAAGTCATTTCCGACATACTCGAAGTAGGAAAACAGAAGGCCGTCCTTGTGGTAGATCGAGTAGTTGCGAATCCCGCACTCGGTGATCTTGGCAAGGATATCGGGCCATACGGCGGCATGCAGCCGTTTGTATTCTTCGTATTTTTCCGGGCGGAGCCGGATCAGTGAGCCGCAGCGTTTCATGGTGGGAGGTTGATTCCTCAGGCGATGCCGAGACGATCGAGGTTGGCGCGGAGGCGCTGCAGGGCTCCGACATATTTCTGTGGGATGAGGCCGTGCTTGTCGGGGCCGACATCGAGCAGGAGGTTGGTGCCGCGGCTGATGCTCACCAGATACATGCCGAGCAACTCTTCGTCGCTGCGGGGTTGGTCTTCCTCGGTGAAGAACCATTCGCGGCCGATGGGGTCACAGACTTCGCCGGGCATATAATACTTTTTGCCTTCGATCTCGCGCCACTTGACATGGCCGGTGTGGCTGTTGGGCAGGAAGCGTTCGATGGCGATGATGTCGGCCGGCCAGGCTTTATCGATCGGATATTTCGATCCGTCGCTGATGCCATTGTTCATCATGATCACCGCCTCGGGCTGGAGGGTGGCGATTTGATTGTAGAGCTCCTGGCGGTAGCAGCGCGGCAGGACTGTTGGAATATCGATCCAAACTTCGCCGACCTTGCCGTATTGGGTGAGAAGTTCCTCGATCTGCGCGCTTTGAAAATCCTGATACTCGCGAGTGGTGTAGGCCAAGATCACTTGCTGAGGCCACAAGGAGCGTTCTTCAGCAGCGGTGTCGGTCCAGGTTCGTGAGCCGAATTTGTTGTGGTTATCCCACGAGCAGTAATAGAAGCCTGGCAGCACGCCGCGTTTTTCGCAGGCGTTCACGAAGGCTTCGACGACATCGGTTTTGTTGCCGCTGGTGCCGACATGGTAGTCGTTGTGCTTGGTCGGCCAGAGGCAGTGGCCGGCGACATGCTTGGTGGTGAGCACGGCATACTTCATGCCAGCATCGCGGGCAACGCAGACCCATTGGTCGACATCGAGCTTGTCAGGCGCGTAGGCGGTCGAGGGCAGATCACCTTTGGAAAGCTCATCGCCGTCAAAGGTGCTCATGCCGAAGTGGATGAACATTCCGTATTTCAAGGCTTCCCATTTCTGGAGTTGTTCGAGGCTCAGGCGCTGGGCGCCGCGTTCGTTGGTGGGTTCTGAATTCATGGTGTGGAGCCTAATCAAAAGACTTCAACAAGCTATGTCAGCCAGTGCCCATGATGTATCAAATCGTGCCATTTGGTTTTTCAAGGAGCCGGGCTCGCGCGGCGGAATGCGGCGGGTCCCATGCCGGTCACGGCATTGAAGGCGCGCGTGAAATGGTAGCGGTTGGCAAAGCCGGTAGCCTCTGCGATCTCATCCACCGATTGGTTTCCGAAGCGCAGCAGGCGGCAAGCCTCCCGAATCCGGATGCGCCTCAGGTAGGCCACGGGAGTTTCGCCGGTTTCGCTTTGGAACCAACGCAAAAAGGAACGGCGCGACATGGCGGCATGGGACGCCATTTCGTCCAGCGAGGGCGGTGTGCGAATTCCGTTTTCCATCCACGCATGAATCCGCCTCAACTTTTCCGAGCGGGCAGGAGGGAGGGACGCCTCCATTTTCCCGAACTCTTGCAACAGCGCTCCGGCACAGGCGTGGCGAAGCCTGTGGGGATGGGAATTTTTATTTGTGAGTTCATACAAAGAGTGCCAGAGCGCCTGCTCGGATGCATTCAGTTTTCCAGACCACACGGGCGGCGGGTCGCCCGCAAGCGGATAGGAAAAGTGAACCCAGAAATGACGGGCGGGTTCCTGGCATTTGCAATCAAAGAGGGTGTCCTCGGGAACGATCACCACATGCGATGGACCGAGCGGAATCCATTTTCCCGCGACGCACACCGCAGCGCCCTTGTCGGAATTGTAGTAAGCCCTCCAGAACGGACTGCGCACGCCATGGTAAATCCAGCGCCTGTCTACCACCTTGGCACCGCATTCATGAATCCGAATGGCAGGAACCTCGACACCGCCAAGCAAAACTCCGGAACCGGTATGGGGATCGAAATAAGGGCCATCCTTTCCAGATGCCTTCAATGCTCGGCGGGGCATGATCGAAGAATAGGGGATAACGAAGGCCAGCGTCAAACAGCCTCATGAGCCTTTGAACCCACAGCCCTCTCGAGATTCCTTTACCGATCCGTCGAGCTGTGGAGAGCCTCTACATCGCGTTTGGTTCTCCCAACACCTTATGGAAAATGCCGAACGCTTGGTGCTGGGCGGCGCTGCTGCGCTCCGAAAGAGGCCGCATGGCAGTCCCGGCCTTGCAGACGCTGATTATCTTTAGTCAGGCATTTTTTTGGACCGCATCAACTATGTCATTCACAGGGAAGACGCCTGTGCACCTTTCTTGCCGCGAACCTCAAATGTTACTGCCGAGGAAGGTGTGGATGCCGCACTCGCTTTTGTCGAAGCCCGACCAGCGGCCGGCGCGTTCGTTTTCGCCGTTGGCGGTGGGCCGGGTGCAGGGTTGGCAGCCGATGGAGCGGTAGCTGCGTGCGATGAGGGCGTTCACGGGGAAGTCGCGGAGGAAATCCTTCAATTGCTGTGCGACGATTTGTCCAAATACACTCCCCTTGTGGCATCGGATTGTTTGGACAGTGTGGTTAAACAATTCGCCTCTTTCCGAGCATCTGGCTGGGCTGGGTATTCGTAAGGATTTGCGCAAAAGCTACGGTTGACCACAAACGCACATATTCCCTATTCGGCGTCTCAGTGACAAAAAGAATGAGCCTTTTGAACTACCAATTTTTTATCCGAATCGTCCCATGAAGACCGCGCTTTTGCCCGAGCAGATCTCCCGTATTGTGCGGTTGGCTTGGGAGGACAGAACAAGTTTCGAGGAAATTGAGAAGCGCACAGGCTTTGTGGAGCGGGATGTCATCGAGATCATGCGCCGCGAGTTGAAGCCCTCCAGTTTTCGCCTTTGGCGCAAACGCGTGAACGGCCGCATCACAAAGCACAGGCGCCTGCTCGAGCGCAAGCTCAAGGGACTCCCGGCTGCGGACTTCGATGACTGAAATCGAAGAAGGCTTTGCGGCAAACAACGGCTTGGCTGGAAAGGTCGGGGCCGACACAACATGCAAACGATCCGGAAAGTCTTCTCTCTTTCGCCGAAATCAGGCTTCCGCCAATGCGGAGCCAGCAGGCTCCGTTGATCCAGACAGGAATCTCGACTCTGTTACCTCTTGTCCCATTTAGCCGAGCAATACACATTTCGAGTATGACGACAACTTTACAAGCTTGGGGAAACAGTCAGGGCATGCGTCTGCCCAAATCCCTGCTTGCGTCTTTGAACTTGGCGCCCGGGGCCGAGGTCGAAATCGAGCTAACCTCGAAAAAGGATGCGATCATCATGAGGCCCGTGAAGATGTCATCGCGCGTCCAAGGTCGACATCGCATCGAAGATCTCGTTGCAGCCATTCCAAGGGGCTACAAAACCGCCGGAGTTGAGTGGGGCACAAGCGGACGCGAGGTCTGGTAATGACTGCTTGGATTCCGAAGCAGGGAGATCTTGGTGGCGTTGGATTTCGATCCGCAGACCGGCCACGAACAGAAAGGACGCCGGCCCGCGCTGGTGGTGAGCAAGGAGGCTTTCAACAAAGGCACCGGGATGGCGATCTGCTGCCCGATCACCCATACAGACCGGAGAATGCCTTTTCATGTTTCCATCGCAGGCCGCACCTCGCTGACGGGTTTGGTGATGTGCGAGCAGGTTAAGTCGCTCGATTTCCGTTCACGCGGAATGAAGCTCATCGAACAAGCTCCTCGGGATGTTCTGGAGGACGTGCTCTCCATTATTGATGCCTCGGTGTTTTGATTTTCCCCGAGTTCGCATGGAAAATGGATGATGTTTTTTGTCACGGGAAGACCACGGCTTTCAAAGATCGATGGGGATTCAAATCCATGTTGATTCTTCAACCACGAATAAACCGAATTTTCACGAATAGCGCGCGTCCCGGGGAGCGCGTCCGCCTCGGGCGCTGTCGGGTGCGCCCCCGTGCCCGACACTTTGTGACTCCTCCGGCCTGCGGCCGCTTTTTTCACCATCCAGCCCGCGGGGCGCGTGCTGGAACGCCCGAGGCGGACGTGCTCCCCGGGACCTCGCGCTGTCTCGCGGTTGGTGTGGCGGGGGCTCTGTGATCGCCGGGGGATTCTCAGATTCGGCAGTCATAGACAGCCGCTACAATCCCGCGCGGTGCTCAATGGGAACTCAGATATTGCTGCCAAGGAAGGTGTGGATGCCGCACTCGCTTTTGTCGAAGCCGGTCCAGCGGCCGGCGCGTTCGTTTTCGCCGTTGGCGGTGGGGCGGGTGCAGGGTTGGCAGCCGATGGAGCGGTAGCCGCGTGCGGTGAGGGCGTTCACGGGGAGGTCGTGTTTTTTGATGTAGTCTTGGACTTGGTCGCGGGTCCAGGCGGCCATGGGGTTGAGCTTCACGATGTAGAGGTCGCGGAGGACATCGAAGTGGTAGAGTTCGGCGATTTTGGTTTTCTCTCGCGAGTCGTTTTGCTGGCGGCGGACGCCGGTGATCCAGACATCGAGGTTGGACAGTTTTTTTTGCAGGGGAATGACCTTGCGGAGGGAGCAGCAGAGGTCGGGCTGGGTTTTCCAGAGCTCGGGGCCGAATTCGGCGGATTGTTCGGCGACGGTTTGATCGGGGATGAGCGGCTCGATGGTGATGCCGAAGCGCTTTTCGACGGCGGCTTTCAGATCGAGCGTTTCAGGGAAGAGCAGGCCGGTGTCGATCGTGAAGACGGGGAAATTCAGGCCGTTTGAAAAAGCCTCGTTCATCACGACGAGACCGGCACCTTGAAAGCTGGTGCCGATCGCGGCGCGTGTGCCGAATTTCTCCCATGCCCAGGACAAAACCTCGCGCAGGCTGGCGGATTCCAGCTCCTCGGACTTGCGACGGATTTCCTCGGGATCGAATTTTGACGGCATGAATGATTGAACCACGGAGAGCGCGGAGGGCGCGGAGGCGAAGAAAAAATCTTCGAGGCCTGCCGGGCTTTACCAACTCTGTGCTCTCTGTGTCCTCTGTGGTGAAAAATTACAGGGTTTTTGCTGCGGCGACGACATGGGCAGCGGCGATGCCGAGTTTTTCCATGACGATGTTGCCCGGGGCGCTAAGGCCGAAGCGGTCGATGGCGACAGTTTTGCCATCAAGGCCCACATAGCGGAACCACGGGTCGGAGATGCCGGCTTCGATCGAGACGCGTTTGCGGCAGGATTTCGGCAGGACGGATTCCTTGTATTCCGCGCTCTGGGCT
>JBJTGE010000345.1:0-5155 GCA_046093785.1 Spartobacteria bacterium | reverse complement strand
GGTGCCGTCGGGTGCGCCCCGCGCCCGACATAGAGAACTTCGAGCGGCCTCTGGCCGGATTTTCCCGATCGCCTTGCGAGGGCGCAAGGCGGTGCCCCCGAGGCGGGCGCGCTCCCCGGGACCAAGCGCTACCGCGCCAATATCCAAAGATCAAAAAGCATAAAGCGATTGGTATAAAGATTTGGCACTACCAAAAGCCGATTGCTTTTGGGCTCTTATCACCGGCTTTTTTCTGGCAACCGAATAGTCTCGGGGAGCGCGTCCGCCCTCGGGTGCACAGCCGCGCGCCCTCGCGGGGCGATTTCAAAAATCCGGCTGAAGGCCGGTGGCATTTACCGTGTCGGGCGCGGGGCGCACCCGACTGCGCCCGAGGCGAGCGCGATCCCCGGGACATGTCTATGTGGTCGTCTTTTTAAATCCACACCCTTGGTTATTTTTTGAGTTCGATGGTTTTTCCGCCGGCGCGGGAGGAGATGCGGTTGAGTTCTTTGGTGTCTTCCTCGGAGGCTTCGAAGGTGATGAAGTTGAAGCGGCAGGGGTCGTTGCTGGTGTCTTTTACCGAGTCGGCGGCTTTTTTGAAATCGGTCCAGGGGATGCCTTGCGGGTGGAGGGAGGATTGGAAGCTGCCGTCGGAGATGAGGAAGACGACATCGGGTTTCATTTTGGCGGCGAGTTCGAGGACGCCGATGACACCGTTCGGGCTTGCGGTGCCTTTGCCGGAGGAGGGGATCATGCCGGATTCCACCCATTCGTTTTCGACCCAGGCGATGGCGGCGTCGCGGTTCGAGTTGGTGGCGGGGACAAGTTCCTCGCTGAAGGGTTTGTAGTTTCGCGAGAATTGGATGATTCCGAAGCGGGAGGTGATGGGGAGTTTTTTGATGAGTTCGATGGTTTCGAGTTTGATTTTTGCGAGGGGGACGCCTGCCTTTTCCGCCTTGGTTTTGACGGAGGTCGAGACATCGAACATGAGGAGGACGCGTTGGCCGTCGGATTGGATGCCGAGAAAGCTCATGCCTTTTCCAAATCCGCCGCTGCCGGTCGCGGCGGAACCTGCGCCCGCGCCCATCGCCTCGCTTGTGCTGAGGGAGGAAATTTGATCGGCGATGATTTGTGATGGGTCGAGCGGCAGCATCTGGTCAAGCGGGAGGTCAGGCACTGCGGGTAGGGAAAAAGCGGTCGGTCGGCTGCTTTGGAGTTTGTCGTTGAAGGTTGGCTTTGGCGCGATGGCATCGAGCGCGGCCATGTTCATTTTGTGTTCCCGCTTTTTTGCGGGGAGACGGATGTCGCGTTGCACGACGAAATTCGCGGGTGGCGGGAAGATGTATTTGGCGACAACAAAAATGCCGGCGACGACCCCGGCGGCGACATGGAGAAGGACGACTCCGATGAGAATCGTGCCGACCATGGCCCAGCGGCGTTTCTTGGCTGCCGCGCTTTCGGAGAGAAATGATTCGATGGCGGCCATGTTCACTCCTCCTCTCCGGCATCGGCGAATGTGACGCCGGTGATTTTCGCCTGCGCACAGGCATTGAGCACCTGGACGATGCGTTCGTGGTTGGCGGCGTCATCCGCATCGATCGTGATGAGAGCCTCGCTTTTGTTGGAGTCGGCGGATTCCTTGAAGCGCTTCAGCGTGGAAAGCAGGGCGGGCATCTCTGCGCTCGCGGGGGAGTCCATCGGCTGGTCATTGAGCATGACTTGTCCGTTCGGCTGAATCTGGATGCGTTGCTCGTCGGGGATTTCAAGGGCCTCTTCCTGGGCCACGGTGCCGGGGAGTCCGATGTTGATGTCGCTCTCCTGTTTGACCGGCTTGGCCGACACCATGAAAAAAACGAGCAGAAGGAAAACCATGTCGATCATGGGTCCCATCTGCATTTCCACGGTTTGGACATCTTTTTTGCGGAGGCGCATCGAGGTTTTAAGTTTTAAGAATTAAGTTTTAAGGAGCGTGGGAGGGGTGTGTTCACGCCGTCTTTGCGGCGCGTCCGGAGGCCACGCCCTACCATGCTGGGATACGGAAGCGGGTTGCGGTCTCATCAATCCTGGTAGGTTCCGAAAATGACATTCACCGCACCGGCTTCGCTGGCGATGCGCATGAGTTCCTTGATCTGTTTGCCGGGCGTGTTTTTGTCGGCGCGGACATAGAGGCGGAGGGGAGGGGTGATCTTGAATCGTTCCTTGAGGTGGGCTGTGAGTTGCTTTTTATCGGCCGGTGTCTGGCCGATGTAGTAGGTGCCGTCTTTATCGATGCTGATGATATCGCGGTTTGAAAGATCATCCGGGATGGATGCGTTGGAGGCCGTCGGGAGCTTGATTTCGACATTCACCTGCTCTTTGGAAATCTTGGTCGTCACCATGAAAAAAATGAGCAGGAGGAATGTCATGTCGATCATCGGCGCGAGTTGAAAGCCGATTTCGTCCTCTTGTTTTTTAGCGAGCTTCATGAGGCGTGGCGCGTGGGATTATTCCGGGGCATGCGCGTAGTCGGCGGACTCGATTTTGATTTCGCCGCTGAGGAGATCGAGCATGAAGGTGACGCGCTTCTGGATGTTCGCCATGTTGATTTGGAGAAGATTCCGGAAATAGAAATACAGGAACATGGCGGGGATGCCGACGAAGAGGCCGCCAGCGGTAGTGATCATGGCCTCGCCGATGCCGCCTGCGAGGTCTGCGGGTTCTGATTTTCCGGCTGCGAGCATGTCGAAGCTCGCGATCATGCCGGTGACTGTGCCAAGAAGGCCGAGCATGGGGCCGATGGTCGCGAAGACATTGAGGTAGTTCACCCAGAGATTCAGCTTGGTCTCCTCGTTGGACAGGGTTTCGCCGGCGGCTTGCTCCATGGAGACCTTGTTGGCGAGGTCGCGTTCGAAGTTCACCTTGAGCAGGGCCGCTGCCATCGTGTTGGCGAAAACATTCGGCTGCGAGTGGCAGAGCGAGTAGGCGGAGGAGGCATCCCTCACCTGCATGAATTGGCCGATCGCCTCGGCTTGGGCATGGGGAAGCATCTTTTTGCCGTTGATCTGGAGGAGGCAATAAACGGCAACGGCTGCCGTGCCGATCGAGCAGACCAGGAGCGGCCACATGAGCGGGCCGCCGGCGTAGAAGGTGTCGAGGAGTGTTTTGTCCTTCGGTTGCTTGGCAGCTGCGGGCTTGGACCGATTGTCTTCGGCATGTGCGGGCGGCGCGGTGGAGACGACGGCTATGGTGAGGAGCGCGGATGCGAGGAGTGTCTTGCGGATGTTTTTCATGAGTCTTTCGGCTTCTTCTTTTTTGCTTTGGCTGGCTTCGGTGTTTGTTCCGGGGATGGTGATGGCTTGGCAGTCGCGGGTGCCTGGGATGGAGCGGTTGCTGCCTGGAGATCCTTTTTGGCTTCGGCTTCCCAATCCACCGCGAGTTGCTCTGGTTTGAGGGACGCGAGGTATGTCCGTGCCTGCTCGGCTTCCGGCGTGGCCGGATAAAAGGCGAGGATGTCGCGCGAGGTCTCGACGGCCAGTTGATCCTCGCCGCTGGTGCGATAGATGCCCACGGCGCCCCAGAGGCCCCGTGCGGCTTTCTCGTTGTTGGTTCCGAAGAAAAGCGACGGGTAGAGGTAAAGTTCCAACGCCCGTCTGTGCAGTTGGTGGCGCTCGTCGATCACGGCGGGGTCGATGTCCCAGCGCGGATTTTCCTTCAAGAAGGCGCGCAGGGATTTTTCCGCAGCCTGGGCCATGAGGTAGTTTGCTTCGATGAGGATTTCGGGATCCTCCGTTTCCGCCGCGAGGGTTTTGGCCTCTTCGATCGCGGCGGCGGCCTGGCCCGCTGCGGTCATGGCGCGGAGGCGTCCCTCGCGGGCGCGGGCCTTGTCCGATGCCTGCCACGCTTTTTCTTCTATGAGCGTGAACAACTCGAGCGCCCGGTCGGCATTTTTCCGTTCCTTGGTTGCGAGAAGGGCATTGCCCAGCCCACAGCCGATGGATGCCGACGGTGAGCGGGGAAAATCAAGCCAGGGGCGGAATTTTTCCCAATGCTGTTCGAGGGCGGGAATGTCCTGAATCGCTGCGGAGTGGACTGCCGCCTCGCGGGTTGTATCGATTGCGAAGTCGATCGCTTGAACATCATTTCTCGGCAGGGCGATGGATGGAGCCACCTGCAGGGCGGAACCCGCCTGTGCGGGGATATCGAGTTGCAAGCGTATGAATTTCTCATCCGCCGAAATGATTTTTCCGGTGCGGCGGTCGCCTGTTTTCATTTCGAGCACATCTTGCGCGTGGCCGGTGAAAGTCGCTGCGAGAAGGATGAGGAGTGTGCGTTTCATCCTTGTCCGGGTGACTCCTCCGAAGGGTTTGTTTTTTCACCGGACTTCAAAGGCAGAGGTCCACCAAGAGCCTGCAGGCGGGCCTGGGCGGTTTTGGTTTCCGGAAAATCCTCGAGCTCGGTTTTAGAGAGGAACTCGCTGTAGGTGCGGCGGGCTGCTGTGGAGTCTTGGATTTTTTCGAACGCCTCGCCGCTGCGCGCGTAGGCGCGGGCCACCCATGGCCTCCATCGTCCGTGCATGAGGTAAACACGCTGGTAGTAGGGAATGGCGAGTTTGGGATTCTGCTCGGCCATGTGCAGGTCGCCTATGAGGCAAAGGGCTTCTGCCTTTTTCTCGCCGGAGGTGCTTTCATTTTTGAGAACCTCTTCCAGAACCCTCCGTGCCTCGCCGGGGCGTCCTCGTTTTTGGAGGAGCTTGGCTTTGGAGAGCATCGTCGGGGCGAAGAGCTGGGTGCCGAGATTTTCGCGTTCGAAGCGATTGAACCAATCCAGCGCGGCCTTTTCATTGCCTTGCTGGAGTTCCATCTCGCCGAGGGCGGCGAGGATGCTGTCCTTCTGCATCGCGCGCGGGTTCCATCGCAGCGCATCGCGGAGCATTTCCTCGCCTTGCTTCGTCTGGCCGGACTCCAGCAGGGCGTTGCCAAAATCGACGAGCAGCGCGGTATTGGCCTCGCGCACATCGGCCAGGGCCGCCGCCTTGATCAGGAGTGTTTGCGAGCGCTTGGGATCGGATTTTTTGATCGCTTGGGCTTGGGCGTGTAGAAGGCGCATGCGAAGGGTGTCCTTTTTTTCAGTGCCCCCTTCGCTAAGAAGGTCGCCGAGGAGGGCGAGGTATTCGGCGGATTCCTCAGGGCCTTTGTAA
>JBJTGE010000344.1:0-2465 GCA_046093785.1 Spartobacteria bacterium | reverse complement strand
CTCCATGCCTCCGGGCGAACGCTCTTCCCAAAAAGCCTTGAGGGCGCAAATCGTCGAGAAACCAAGGGAGGCCGGGAAATAGGGAATCCGAAAATTCGCTCCCTGTCAGCGACTGCCAAGGAAAGCCCGATGCTGATTCCAACCACCAAGCGGGACCGGCAAGCGAATGCAGAACGCCGATTTCTCTGGGAGCACCAAGGGAATCGATCAGGTAGAGCGGCCAGGAATGCCCTTGATCGCCAACCGGAGAAGCCAACCCGTAGCGCGTCGCTGGCCCGCGCCCGATCCGCACAAGAGACGCGCCCATGCTGCACAAGGCCCGCGAAATTGTCGGTTGGCTCACCTTCAAAGCCTGCGCCAAATCTCGAGCCCCCAGCACTCCTCTGGAAAGAAACTGCAGGCGGATTTTGGAAACGAGTTCGTTCATGTGAATAGATTCAAGTATCTATTCAATGAAGCAAGTCTTTCTTTTTATTTTAATTGAAAGAATGGCTGAATTAAAATGAATAGATTTCAAAAGCGATAAAGCGCCGCCACGATCTTCACGACACTTTCACCAAATCACCTGTGGTCGGAACGCCGACGTCCCCGTCGGCATCAGAAACTCTCAACAGTGGCGCGGTAGCGCCCGGTCTCTGGGAGCGCGCTCGCCCTCGGGCGCAGTCGGGCGCGCCTCGCGCCGACATGGAAAACACCGGCCTTTGGCCGCATTTTATGCGATCCACGCCGCGAGGGCGCGTGTTGGTGCGCTTTCCGAGGCGTAGGCTACAAGCCGGAGGCCCGAGGCGGACGCGCTCCCTGGGACCAGTCGGTTGATCTGGCGCAAACCTCTCACAAAGAGCCCAAGCCACAGGCAAAACTTCTCGGCCGGAACGCCGACGTTCCCGTCGGCATCAGCAACTCTCAACAGTGAGGCTGCAACAACTCCGCTGACAATGCGTCCACACGCGGGACCAACTCCTCTGACGATACCTCTTATTTGTGCTTTGACCCCTCTGACACCTTGGTGAAAATCAATACAAGAAACCAAAGAGCCAAAGCGGTATACGATTGCCCGAGCCAATAGGCAGATCATCCAAGGCAAGGCAGGCGTTTTCTTTTCCAATAATTTGCTCATGCCCTTTGTTCTTGCCGCCAACTTCCACAGTGAGGCTTCCATCCACAAGAAAGTCGGCTTTGTCGCCGGACGCCACATGGTGCGCAGAAGAAACCATGCGGCAGAAAAAAGTCTCCCTCAGCGCCCCTAAATCAGGGTCGCTGGTTGCCGCAAGTGCATGGGCAATGTTGGGATCCCCGAGGTAAATGCGATCCGGCTTTTCCATACTTCGCAACGCCTTCCCTGCTTTGGTGATTGCCATTATGAGTCCAGCATCCTGAAGGCATTGCATATAATCCTTGAGAGTCCGGTCGTCCCCAATGCCCAGCAGACCTCTGAGTTTAGTGAGATCCGGCGTGAAAGGCACATTCGCGGCCAAAGCCGAAAGAAGCCGCTTGATTCGCGCGATGCTATTGCCCGTCATTGCCGGGTAGATCGCCGGCAAGTCGCTTTCGATCACCGCATGAATGCTTTGCTCAAGGGCAATGTGAAACGATTTCTTATCAGCAAATTGAAGAAAAAAAGGATAGAAACCCCAAGCCAGATACTCGCGAAATTCCGCAAGGACATGCAGACCCTTGGCCCGCAGATCTTCCACGATGCGAGGTGCCTCGACTTCGTGACCTCCAATGATCCCGGAGAGACCAATCGGCGAGTAGTCGTGGCCATGGCAAATCGCCAGATATTCCCGGAAGGAAAGACCTTCGAGGCGATTGATTAAAACCCGCCTGCTCAAGTCGTGGCTTCCTTTCTGCAACTGCAACATGGAACTCCCGGACGCAACCACGCGAAGCGATGGCAGTGTATCGATGATGCTTTTGAGATCACGCGACCAATTCGGGTTTTTGTGAACTTCATCCAGACAGAGCAACTCGCCGCCTCGATTGCAAAAATCCATTGCGATCTCATAGAGTGGGTTTTGAGCCACTACAAAATGGTCAGCAGGCAGATACAGGCATCGCATTGAGGAAGCATAGTCCGGATAACAATCCACGAGATGCTGAACCAAACAAGTGGTTTTTCCGACACCTCTCTGTCCAGTGATCATCGTGCAACGACTAACGAACGGGTCTCGCTCCATAAGATACCGGCGAAACGGACGATGAGTCTGCCTCACCATTTGACGACTCAATTCAAAAATCTGTGGATTCATTATTTTATGGAACGCATTACATCTTTAATCAAAATAGAACGGATTGCAATCCATTTCAATAAAATTTCGTGAACTTTTGCCTCCTTCATGAGGAGCCTCGCTGGTCTCGGGGAGCGCGCTCGCCCTCGGGCGCCATCGGGTGCGCCTCGCGCCCGACTTGTCGAAACAGTCCACCGGCCTGCGGCCGCATTTTATGCGATCCAAACCGCGAGGCGC
>JBJTGE010000343.1:0-6844 GCA_046093785.1 Spartobacteria bacterium | reverse complement strand
CATCGTGAAGGATTGCCGCGCCCATGGCATCGACTCCTCGAGGTTGCATGTGAGTCGCGAAATTCCCACCTCGTTCTCGGATGTCATGACGAATCGGGATACAGGCATACGAACAAGCTTCAACCACGCCGGGGCAAACGCCCTTCTCAAACCCGACGACTTCGATCTGCAAAATGACAACAGCCGGATTTTGTATTTGGGCACGCTGTTCTTTCTTGCCGAGCTGGACAAAAGTGACCCCAAGCACGGCACGCGCGCTGCGGCAGTCCTCGCCGCCGCAAGAAAACAAGGCAT
This sequence comes from Spartobacteria bacterium, assembly GCA_046093785.1. Taxonomy (GTDB): domain Bacteria; phylum Verrucomicrobiota; class Verrucomicrobiia; order Chthoniobacterales; family Terrimicrobiaceae; genus UBA967. Next base: position 6,550 of record JBJTGE010000343.1, on the reverse strand, counting down.
GCTCACTTGCATTGATATCGAAAGAACGGACATGGCGACGGATGCGTTTTTGGAAGGAGCCAAGGCCGCCCTTAAGCAGACCGATCTGCTTATCCTCAATGTCGAAGTGGCCGAGCGTCTTTCTGGCATTCGTCTCAGATTCCCCGCCGGCGTCGATTTTTTTGCCATCAATCACGCCGCGCAGGCCCTCCAGGCAATCTCCGGAGGTCAATGCGTTGTCATTCGCTTCCCGGCTGGAGCCCTCGCGATCACTGCCGATGGATCAAAGCATGTGGAGGGCAGTGTGAACCTTCCAAAATCCCGCGTCGTCAACGCCGTTGGTGCCGGTCACGCTTTTGCGGCGGGATTCCTCCTTGGTTACCACGATGGACTCGATCTCTCCGCCTGCCTCAGAAATGCACACGCGGCCGCTGCGGCTTGCCTTTCCGCCACCACATCCTCCAGCGGTGTCCGAACCATGAGCGCCTGCCTCGAGCTCTTCACCAAATGCGGCCGGCGGCAGGTGGGTTGAGCATCCTTCCCGGAAGAAAGGCGCGAAATCCCGCCAAGCCCTCGCGACTTAGATATTGGACGAAGTCTGGAAAGCTTGTAGGAGTGCCGTCGTTGAATCCCTTCATTGCCCATGGACGCTTCCATTCCTGACATTCACAGCCTCACCCATGTCGACCAGTTTCTCGCGGTGGGCAAGGAGTCCGACGCCTCGGATATCCATCTCAGCGTGAATTCCCAGCCGATCTGGCGGCGTTTCGGTATTCTGGAGCCTATCTGGAGGCAGGCTGAAGTTCTCACACCTGAAGACACCGAGCGGCTCGTCGCGAGTTTTCTCTTGCCATCCCAGCAGGAGCAACTCGCCAAGCGCGGGGATGTCGATTTCGCCTACGCCACAGGCATCGGGCGCTTCCGTGCGAGCGTCGTGCGTCAGCGCACCGGCTGCGATTTGGTTTTTCGAATCATCAGCGACCGCGTGCGCTCGATGGATGAACTCGGTCTTCCCGAGCAATTGAAAATGCTCACCGAATTCCACAACGGCCTAGTGCTTGTGACAGGCTCGGTCGGCAGTGGCAAAAGCACGACCCTCGCTGCGCTCGTGGACCAGATCAACCGCTCGCGCCACGACCATATCATCACTCTTGAGGATCCCATCGAATACCTCATCCCGTCAGGCAAGTGCCATGTCACCCAGCGTGAGGTCCATACCCACACCAAATCCTTCGCCAATGCGCTGAGAGGCGCCCTCCGTGAAGATCCGGATGTCATCATGGTCGGTGAAATGCGCGACCTGGAGACCATCTCCCTCGCCATCACGGCTTCGGAGACCGGCCACTTGGTGCTCGGCACCCTGCACACCAGCAATGCCGCTCGAACCCTCGACCGCTTGCTGGATGTCTTCCCCACCGACCAGCGCGACCAGATTCGCATCATGGTGAGCGAGTCGCTGCGCGGAATCATCTCGCAACAACTCGTCCCCCGCGCGGATGGCAACGGCCGCGCGCTGGCGATCGAGATTTTGATGAACACCCCCGCCATCGGAAATGTGATCCGCGAAGGCAAGACCTTCATGCTGCCGGGCATCATTCAGACCGGAAAAAAACTCGGCATGAAGCTCATGGACGACTCAATCGCCGAGCTCTTCCAAGCCGGCACCATCTCCGCCGAGGAAGCCGTTTACCGCGCCGAACAGGAAGCCGACATGAAACGCCTTGTCGGCTTGAAATAATCGACGCCCGCTCAAAACTTAATCTTTAAACCTTAAAACTCTCCCGCCCATGCCCTACATCGACCAGTTTTTCCAAGTTCTCATCGACAGTGGCGCGTCCGACCTTCACCTCGCCGAAGGTCAATCGCCCAAAGTGCGCCGCCACGGCGAGATCGTTCCGATCCGCGAGGAGCCCCTCACCACGGAGGAAATGAGCTACATGCTCAGCGAAATTTGCACGCCCGAGCGCTGGCAGCGCTTTGAGGAGCACGGGGACCTCGACTTCGCCTACGAGATGAACGAGGACAACCGTTTTCGCTGCAACTATCTCAAGCAAGCCCACGGCTACGGGGCCGTCTTCCGCATCATTCCCACAAAAATCAAAACCCTCGAGGACCTGCGCGTGCCGGAGATCATCAAATCCTTCGGCCACATGCGCGGCGGCATCGTGCTGGTGACAGGCCCGACTGGCTCCGGAAAAAGCACCACGCTCGCGGCTCTCATCGACTACATCAACGCCAACTTCTCCCGCCACATCGTCACGATCGAGGAGCCGATCGAGTTCGTGCACCGGAACAAGAAAAGCATCATCACCCAGCGCGAAGTGCCCGAACACGCAGAGTCCTTCCCCGCCGGTCTCAAAGCTGCCCTGCGCGAGGACGCCGACATCGTCCTTGTCGGTGAAATGCGCGATCTGGAGACGATTTCCCTCGCCCTCACAGCCGCCGAAACCGGACTGCTCGTCTTCGGAACCCTCCACACCAACAACGCCCGCAAGACGGTGGACCGCATGATCGACGTTTTCCCGAGCGACCAGCAGGCCCAAGTGCGCACCATGCTCGCAGCCTCCCTGCGCGGCGTCATCGCCCAGCTCCTCATGAAAAAACAGGACGGCTCGGGACGCGTCGCCGTCAACGAAATCCTCGTCGTCAACAACGCCGTCTCTGCCATCGTCCGCGAAGGCGCGACCCAGAAATTGCAGGATGTGATCGTCGCCGGAAAAAGCCAGGGCATGCAATTCATGGACGACGCCATTTGGGAACAACTCCTCGGCGGTGTCGTCTCTCCCCACGAAGCCTACATGAAAGCCATCGACAAGGCGCGCTTTCAACCCTTCCTCCCGCCCGAGGAAGCCGGCCTCGCCAACGCCGCCGGCGGCGGGGCGTAGCAGTTGGCAAATTCGCGGCGCGGAATTATGTTAGGCCCCGAGGACATGGAGACGACCGAGATTCAACGCATCAAGGCCGCCGTGCCAGGGCTGATCTGGTCGAACAGGAAGGCTCCGCTGGAAGCCCTTATTCGCGCTGCCCTTCTGCGTCCGAGGTTTTTAGAGATTTTGAAAATCGTCTCCCTCATAGGTCTGGCTCGTGTAAAAAACGAATGGACCATTCTGGAAAACGAGCAATCACCGGAAGCCCTGCGCGCATCCTCCTACACCAACCGGATTCTCAAAAACATCGAGCTGGGTTCCAAGCCATGAACGACGGCAGCCTCCCTCCGGCCACCCGGGCAATTTGGAAGAGGCTTCAGAACGAAACAGCCTTGAAGGGATTCCTTCTCGTTGGAGGCACGGCCCTCAGTTTGCGAATCGGCCACCGTGAGAGTGAAGACCTCGACTTTGCTTTTCCCGGCATGAAGTTGCCAATCGGCCAATTGGAAGTTTTGCGAAAAAAGTTTCCTGAATGGACACCCAACGACAATCCCGCCTCCTACGACGAGTTTCTCAATGCGGGTATGAGCCTGCATGACTACCAGCAGGATTTCCTGACAGCAGAAAACGTCAAAATCACCTTTTTTGCAGAGGACAAGGATGCCTGCAGTCTATTGGGACCTGTATGGGAATCCGGCCCCCGGGTGGCGGAACTCGCAGAAATTTTTGCCCTGAAGGCTCTCGTCTCCGCAAAGCGGTCCAATTCGCGTGATTGGTTCGATCTTTACACGCTCATTCAAGACCATGGTTTCACCCTGCACGATTTCAAGAGAGCTTTCGAAAAAGCCAACAGGTTGAAAAATTTGGATATAGCCTTTCAACGATTGTGCTCTGCAAAGCCTGCAGAGAGCGATCCGGGTTTCGAAAGCCTTATGCCCAACCCTCCAACCGTGGAAAAAATGGCATCTTTTTTCAGGAAAGCCATCGATGATTACATGGTCGCCGAAAGCTCAGCGGTTTTGACAAAGCAACCTCCGCCCTCCTGCTAAAACCAATGTCTGTCTGCTTTTATATCTTTTGACAGCGGCGCGGTAGCGCCCGGTCCCGGGGAGCGTGCTCGCCCTCGGGCGCAGTCGGGTGCGCCTCGCACCCGACAGCAGAAACACCACCGGCCTTCGGCCGCATTTTTACGATTCCCCCCGCGAGGGCGCGGGGATGTGCACCCGAGGCGGGCGCGACTTGTCAGGCCGTAGTCACCGAGTGCGTAGGTCGATCCGCGGGACCTGTCGGTTGCCGTCGGCAACTTCCAAGCAAAAGTCCAAAAGCTATCGGCTTGTTGTATAAAAAGAAATTTACCGGGTTTTCCTCCGCCATCGCCCCATCTCAAAAAATCCCCGTCGCAAACGGATTCCCGGGGCGGATCGGCTCCACCTCCACTCCATACGCATCGCGGAACGCCCGCCCGGGCACCCGCCGCTTCGACCATTTGATTTCAAACGCCCGCAGCCGTCCGCCTTGCCGGACCACCAGATCCACTTCGGACTGAGCATGCGTGCGCCAGAAGAAAAGTTCCGCCGGCGAACCGCGAAGGGCGTTGTGTTTTGCCACCTCCGCGATCGCCCAATTTTCCCACAGCGCCCCGATGTCGGGCCGAAGCGCGTTGGTTGAAAACTGGTCAATCAGCGCATTCCGAATTCCCGTGTCCCAGAAAAAAATCTTTTGGCTTTTCGAAATTTCCTTCCGGGGATTCGTGCTGAACGAAGGAAGCCGGAAAATCACGAAAGTCTGCTCGAGCAAGTTCAGATAACGCTCCACGGTCTGCCGGGCCATCCCGAGCTGCGTCGCCAGTTCGTTCACCGAGACCTCCGATCCGGCCTGATGCGCGAGCAAGAGCAGAAGCCGCTTGATGAGGTTCGGCGTTTTCACAAGGCCCGTCTGGAGCACATCCTTCCAGAGGTAGTCCGAACTCAATTCGCGCAGCAATCGAGCGGGTTGATCGCTCGTCACCACCTCGGGATAGCTGCCAAAAACCATTCGTTGCATCAGGAAGGCGCGCACTTGGTCGGCGAAATGTTCACGCAACAGGCCAAGGTCCGCCATTGCCCATGTCTGTGTGCCCAGCGATTCGGAAAAAACCAGCGGAGTCAGCACCAGCTTGCGGTTCCGCCCGGTCAGGCTCTCGGCCGCCTGATCCAGCAAATCCAGCGACGAGGATCCCAACAACAAAAGTTTCACCGGCACTTTCGCATCATGCCAACCCTTGATGAGGCGGGACGTCTCGGGCAACCGCTGCGCCTCGTCGATCACCAAAACCTCCGGACTTCCCAAGGCCCGCACCCCATCGTGCGGTGCCAATGAGGCAACCGCCAGAAACCGGGCCTTGTCCACCTCCAGATCGAAATTCAAAAAAACCGCCGAGCGCCTCGACAAAACATGCTCGACCAATGTCGTCTTGCCGACCTGCCTCGCCCCGAGAACCACCCCGACCTTGTCGCCAAGAAGAATCTCCTTCAGCAATTCTTCGGCGATTCTTTTGAGATACATGATTGCATAAATAATATGCGTTTTTGTAAACTACAAGTAGCAAAATCTACTATTTAAAGGGAATCGTTTGGTTTGAGCAGGATTCCGCAGTGGATCAAGCGCCAGCGAGCAACGATTTTGCGCCAGCGAGGGCTGACAGAAGTAATACCAAAGTCTCCAAGGTTTTGGAGTTTCGGATGACTTCGCTTCGAGGGGTCCCGGGGAGCGTGCCCGCCCTCGGGCGCACCGCCACGCGCCCTCGCGGGGCGATTGGAAAAATGCGGCCTGTGGCCGGTGGAATTTTCCCTGTCGGGCGCGGGGCGCACCCGACGGCACCCGAGGCGGGCGCGACTTGTCAGGCCGTAGTCACAGAGTGCGTAGGTCGACTTGTCAGGCCGTAGACATGGAGTGCGTAGGCTGATCCCCGAGACCGGGCGCTGCCGCGCCACTTTCTAAAAGTCGAAACTCGAGCGGATGAGGTCAGCCAGCGGGCAGAAGACTTTTCGCAGCGGCGAGAGCTTCTGGGATTTTTGCGGTGTCTTTGCCGCCGCCACGTACGGCATCGAAAAACTAGTGTTCATTTTCTTTCATTATGGCAAATCAAACCCGCGTGTAGAGACGCCGCTTTGCGGCTGAAGTTTGGGTCATGCCGGAGGATGAACCCTCCCAAGTTTCGAAGCGTGCTGCCGTGCGGGCTCTGTAGCGGCGTCTCTATGAGCGTCGTGCGTGAGGCAGAGAAGCCGCTTTGCGGCTGAAGTTTGGGACCCCGACGGCGCGGCGTCCCTACCAATTGGCACGAAGCGTGCTGCCGCGCGGGCTCTGTAGCGGCGTCTCTATGAGCGTCGAGGAAAACCAGTGTTCATTTTCTTTCATTTTCATGGATCGCCTGGCCTCAAAGACCTGCCCCGGCGGCAATGCGGACAAGCAATTTTACACGCCACGCGTGTAGATCGCAGGAATTTGCCTTGGGTGCAGCGGTTCGCTCTCGCAGGTCGTTGTCTACCCTGGAAATTAAGCCGCCCCGAGCATGGCTTTCGCTGTGGCGAGGGCCTCTGGAATTTTTGAAGTGTCTTTGCCGCCACCCCGGGCCATGTCGGGTTTGCCGCCGCCTTTTCCTCCGACGATCGGGGCGATGGTTTGGATGATTTTGCCGGCTTGGATTTTCGAGGTGAATGCGGGGC
>JBJTGE010000342.1:0-2036 GCA_046093785.1 Spartobacteria bacterium | reverse complement strand
GCTACAGGGTGGGTTATGCGCCAGCCGAAAATCTATGAATCCCGAGCCGTGCTTCAGGTTCAGCAGCAGGAAAAGCAGATTGTAAAAATCGATGGAATTGTGCGTGAGGATCCTTCGGCGCAGGACTTCATCAACACGATTGTGCAAACCCTCTCAAGCCGGAACCTCATGCGGCGCGTCATCGATGCCAACAAGCTTCGCGAGAATCCGGCCTTCGTGAATCCCAACAATCCCAATCCGCCGACTGACCTCCAACTCGCCGACAAGCTCCGTGGAAAAGTGAAGGTCGCCCTGCGCCGGGGCACCCGGCTCATCGACATCACCGTCCAAGATACCGATCCCGTCATGGCGCGCGACCTGGCGGCATCCATCGTGAAGGAATTCATGCGCGAGAATTTCAGTCAACGCGCGTCTGTGAATCGAGTCGCCTCCGAGTTTCTTCAGGAAGAGGCCGAGAAGCTCAAAAAAAAGCTCGAGGAGTCCGAGGCCAAGCTCCAACGCTACAAGGAGCAAAACCAAGCCGTCTCGCTCGAGGAGAGGCAGAATATCATCGTCGAGCGCCTCCGTGAACTCAGCACCAAGGTCACCACCGCCAAGGGCGAGCGCCTCCGTTTGGAATCCGACATCGAGCAAGTCCGCTCGGCCGGCACCCAGAATGTCGATCAACTCCTCCGCATTGCCAGCGTCTCCCAGATTCCGCTGGTCGCCGAGCATCGCGGCAAGTTGCAGGATGCCGAAATGGAATTCGCGGCCATGCAAGACCGCTACGGATCGCTGCATCCCAAGTTTATCGCCGCCACCAACCGCATCGACTCCCTCAAGCAAGCCCTTCGCGAAAGCGTCGGCAAGGCGGGGGATATTTTGAACGGCCAATACGATGCCGCCGTCCAGACCGAGACCAAGCTCACGACCGCACTCAAAGAGCAAGAGGCCGCCGCGTTGGATCTCAATAAAATCGCCATCCCCTTCAATGTCCTCCAGCGCGATGTCGAAAGCGACAGCGCACTCTACCAATCCGTCATCAAGCGCATGAAGGAGACCACGATCACCGTGGCCGTCGAGCAGACCCCTTACACGCTTGTCGAAGAGCCCATGGTCGCCAGTTACCCCTCCAAGCCGCAACGCTCCCGCACCCTTACCATGGTTTTCGGCCTCTCCCTCTTTCTGGCCATTGGCCTCGTCATCTTTGCCGATGGGCTGGATGCCTCCCTCCGCTCCGTGGATGATGCCGAGTCCACGCTGCACCTACCTGCACTCGTCGGGGTGCCAAATTACAAATCATCCACCTCGCGAAAATCCCGTCGATCGGCAGGGCGAAACAAATCCTCTCCGCCACCGCCACCCGCTCCCAGGCTCCACGGCAAATACCCCATCGCCACCCTTGACGATCCGGCATCATCCTTGGCCGAGTCCTACCGCACCCTTCGCGCCTCCCTCTCCATGCTCGGCCCCGAGGACCAACGCCGCGTTGTCCTTTTCGTGAGCGCCATCCCAGAGGAGGGCAAAACTTATACCTCACTGAACACTGCTGTCGTCCTCGCCCAGCAAAAGCTCAAAACCCTCCTCATCGACGCCGACCTGCGTCGTCCCAGCCTCCACAAAGCCCTGCTCCAGGGCAAAGATGCTTCGGCAGCCGGCCTCACCGACTATTTCAGTGGAAATGCCACCTTGGACTCCATCATCCACCCAACCGCCGTAGAGAACCTCTCCCTCATCACAGCTGGTCATCGCGCCCCCAATCCCGCCGAACTCCTGGCCGCCACCGACCTTCCCGCCCTTTTTTATTACCTTCTGCAAACCTTCGACCGCATCATCATCGACAGCGCCCCGGTGAATGCCGTCAGCGACGCCCTCGTCATTGCCCCCCATGTCCACAAAACCATTCTCGTCATCCGTGCTGGCAAGACTCCGCGCAAAGCCATCCTGCGCTGCATCATGCTCCTGAAAAAAGCTCAGGCCACCCTAGGCGGTTTCGTTCTCAACCGCCTCCCCACCGGCCGCACCGCCGGTTACTACTATTACTACTACGTCGACAA
>JBJTGE010000341.1:0-2526 GCA_046093785.1 Spartobacteria bacterium | reverse complement strand
TGCTGCTCCCAAGTGAGGAGCGAGCGGGCGTGGGGCAGCACGGCGGCGTCTTTGATGTCGCGGTAGCACACGGCGCCGTCGCAGACGAGGAGGATGATGTGGTGACGCTCGTCGGAGCCCATGGGAGGGAGGTTTTGCTCGGGGCAGAGCCGGGCGAGGAAATTGACGCGGTGGAGCCATTGCTCGACGGAGTCATCCCACGCATTCAGGCGCAGGTTGCCATCCATAACCTGATCGGCAAGGCACGAGGAGGCGGCCGGGCCCGGCTCGGCATCGCGATCGCGGTTCTCGAGGATGAGGTCGCGAAAAACCTCGGCGCGCCTCACCACAACGCGGTTCTGGCTTTTGTCAAAAAAATGATCGGCTTTCTCTGTGAAATCCTGCGGGAACATTTCGCGCAGCCAGGATTCCTGGATTTCAGTTGCGAGGTTCAGCAATACGCGGGCATCGCCATCACGGCCCTCGATCTCGGCAATTTCTGCGGCAACGAGCAGGGAGCTTTCGTTGGCCACACTCTGGCGGGCGAGGAGTCCGCGCCGTCCGTGAACGATGTCGCAGACGAGCGTTCCTGTGCCACGGCGCACGGCGACCTGATCGGCAAAGCCTGCCAACACGCACTTGGCGATGTCGGAATCTGGCGGAGCCGTGTCTTCAAGCAGCAGGGCCTCCGCGTGGGCGATGTCGAGAAACTGCTCGAAGAGCTTGGCAACCTGCCGGGCGGAGTCGGAGTGGATGCCAAGTGTGCGGCATTCGTTCATGCGGAAATCCTTCGACCTCGCCCACTCGAAGACGCGCATCAGAACAAGGAAATCCGAGGTTCCCCCGCTGAAAATCTCGGCCCGTTCGTCCTCTGTTTTTTTATCCACCTTCAGCAACATCGAACGGGTCTGAGTGATCGCGGCAATGAGCGCCGCCGCCCTCACGCAGCCGAGTTCCTCGGCGGCGATGAACATGCGGGCGTAGCGGGGATGAACGGGGAAATTCAGCATCCGGCGGCCCACGGGCGTTATATTTCCAACGGAATCCAAAGCTCCCAAGTCGCGCAGGAGCGTCTCGGCCCGCGCGAGCGCCTGGGCATCGGGAGGCTCGATCCAGCGAAAGGTCGTCAGGTCCCCCACCCCGGCGGCTTTGAGGCTCAGGAGGGTTTCGGCGAGGTCGAGGCGTTTGATTTCGGAAAGTTCGCGGAGCGGGCGGCGTGCGTGGTCGCGCTCGGTCCAGAGCCGCACGCAAAGGCCTGGAGCGGTTCGCCCGGCACGGCCTGCGCGCTGGGCGGCCGATGCGGCGCTGATTTTTTCGATGAAGAGGGTGTTGATGCCCCTGTTCGGATCGTAGCGCGCCACGCGGGCGAGGCCCGAGTCGACGACCAATGTCACGCCATCGATCGTGAGCGAGGTCTCGGCGACATTCGTGGAAACAATCACCTTTCGGCCATGGGAGCGGTTCACCGCACGGTCCTGCTCGGCGGCGGGGAGTTCCCCGTGCAGCGGCAACACGGCGCAACGCCCGCCAAGCCGCGCCTGCAACTCGCGGATGGTGCGCTGGATTTCATAGGCCCCGGGCATGAAAACGAGCACATCGCCATCGGTGCTTTCGAAGTGCTCCGCCACGGCATCCGTCGCCGTTTCCCAGATTGGATCGTCTTTCGGGTCGTGCGGGTGGTGGCTGATTTCGACAGGAAACATGCGGCCCTCGGAGGTGAGAATCTCGGCGGGCTTGAGGTATTCTTGAAGCTCCGCGCCGTCGAGCGTTGCCGACATGACGATGATCTTCAGGTCGGGACGGACGCTCTCTTGCAAATCCAGCGCCCGCGCGAGCGTGATATCGCCGTAGAGGTGGCGCTCGTGGAATTCATCGAAGACCAAGGTGGAAATCCCCCGCAGGTGCGGATCGGCCAGCATCTGGCGAAGAAGGATGCCCTCTGTGACGAAGAGGATTTTCGTTTCCTTGGAAGAAACATTGTCGAGGCGGATTTGATAGCCCACCTCGCCGCCCAGGCGCACCGAACGCTCGGAGGCCACGCGCACCGCGAGCATGCGGGCTGCGAGGCGGCGGGGCTGCAGGATGACACAACGGCCGTTCCGCAGCAGCCCGCCATCGAGTAAAATCTGGGGAACCTGTGTGGATTTTCCAGAGCCTGTCGGCGCCTGCAAAATGAGACGGTTGCCGCGCGTGAGGGCGGCCACAATTTCCTCATCGAGGTCGTAAATGGGCAGGGCCTCGGACATCTCCCGTCAAGGCTGCGTGGATTTGAACAGGTCCAAGGTGATATCCCTCGCCAAAGAGTGATCCACAATCGGCGAGGGATAGCCTTTCGCCAGACGCAGGCCCGGGGCGGGCGGGTCTTGGAATTTCGAGGGATCGACATCGCGGAGTTCGGGAATCCATCGCTTGATGTAAACGCCCTCGGCATCGAAGCGCTTCGTCTGGCTCCATGGATTTTGAATGCGGAAATACGGCGCCGCATCGGCGCCTGTGCCGGCGCTCCATTGCCAACCGCCGTTGTTGCTGGCGATCTCGCCATCCGTG
>JBJTGE010000340.1:0-2778 GCA_046093785.1 Spartobacteria bacterium | reverse complement strand
ATCACATTCAAATCCGCTGGATTGACCGGTGCGGCAAGCATCCGCACAAGCACCTCGCCCTCACCCAGCACAGGAGCGGGCATTTTCTCCAGACTTATTGCCGGGGGAATTACTCCAAATGCTGTGAGACGGCAGGCGAGTGACATGGCAAAATCCTACAAACGCTCGAATCGCCGCATGAAGATCAATCCGGCACGATCTCTGTGCCGATGCCCGCGTTGGTGAAAATTTCCAGCAGCAGGCAGTGTTGGATGTGACCGCCGATCATGTGGATTTTTCCAACGCCGCGCTCCATGGCAGAGATGGCCGAGAGAACTTTGGGGATCATGCCGCCGGCGATGATTTTTTGTTGGATGAGACTTTTGACCTGTTTCGCTGTGACGCTGGCAATGAGGGAGTCGCGGTCGGATGCATCTCGCATGATGCCGGGAACATCGGTCACATAGATGAGCTTGGCCGCTTGCAATTCCGCAGCCAGAGCCGCTGCGGCGATGTCGGCGTTTATATTCAAAACAACCCCCTCCGGCGTCGCCCCGATTGGGCTGATGACGGGCACGACCTCAGCATGCACCGCCTCGCTCACGGCGGCGGCATTGACTTCCTGCGCTTCCCCGACGAAGCCAATATCCACCGTTTCCCCCTCGATGACCGCCTGCTTTTGAAGCTGGCGGGCGATGAAGACATCCTGACCGGAAAAGCCTCTGGCCCGGCCTCCGAATTCATTGATGGTCGAGACGATCGAGGGGTTGATTTCCTTATCGAGGGTCTCCTCCACGATCTTGATCGCCGTGGCATTGGTGGCCCTGAGACCCTCAATAAAGCGGGCCTGCAATCCGGCATCTTTCATGCGGGCCGTGATCGCCTTTCCGCCACCGTGAACGAGCACGGGATTGATGCCGACCGCCTCGAGAAAGACGACATCGCGCAGAAATTTATCGACGATCAGTTCGTCCTCCATCGCGGAGCCGCCATACTTGATGACGAAAATCTGGCCGCGATATTTTTGAATGTAAGGAAGCGCCTCGATGAGGCATTCGGAGCGGGCTTCGGGTGTGGTGGGCATGAAATTATTCGCCGAGATTCAGGCGCACATACTCCTCGGTGAGATCGGTGGTCCAGACATAGTAGGAGCCCTTCCCGAGCTTGAGATCGACCGTGACCTTGAAGGATTTTTTGGCAGCGATTGCTCGGAGCTTTTCGAAGGGCGTCTTGGCAGCGATGCCGTTTTTCACGGAAGCGAGCTTGTCGTAGAAAATATCGGCCTTTGTGTCATCGACCTTCACGCCGCAATAACCAACGGCGTCAAGAATTCGCCCCCAATTCGGATCCCCGCCGGCCCACGCGCATTTGACGAGCGTCGAGTTGGCGATGGCTTCTGCAGCGATGCGGGCCTCCTTGTCGTTGGCGGCCGCCACGACTTCGACTTCGACGAAACGCGAAACGCCTTCGCCGTCGCTCACGATCATTCGAGCCAAGGCGCGGGTAACCTCATCCAGCGCCTGCGAAAATGCTGCCATGTCTGGCGTGCAGGCGCTCAGGCCGTTGGCGAGCAGGATGACCGTGTCATTCGTGCTCATGTCGCCATCGATGGTGATGCGGTTAAAAGAATTCGCCACGGAGCGCTTCAACTCGGCCCGAAGAGCGGACTGGGGAATGGCGGCATCCGTCGTTACCACGCAGAGCATGGTGGCCATGTTCGGGTCGATCATTCCCGCACCCTTTGCTATACCCCCAACACGGAACGAGCCTTTGGGAGTTTTCACCTCGACGGCATATTCCTTGGCAAAGGTATCACTCGTCATGATGGCAGCAGCGGAGGCGGCGCTTCCGTTGCGGGAGGGCTTCAGCGCGGCGATGCCTTTGGCGATGCGATCCATAGGCATCGGAACGCCGATTCGGCCGGTTGAGCAAACGAGGACTTCTCTTTGTTTCAGGCCTAAAAGTTCTGCCGTAGCAGCACACATGGCTCTGGCGTCCTTCAGCCCACCCTCGCCCGTGCAGGCATTGGCATTGCCGCTGTTGAGGATGACAGCACGGTTGCCGCCAACTTTGAGATGCTCGGCTGAAACACGCACCGGCGCGGCTTTGACATTGTTGGTGGTGAAGGTAGCGGCCGAGGTCGCGGGAGATTCGGAGAAGACGACTGCGACATCATCGCGTGTGACTTTTCCGGTTTTGATTCCACAACCAGCGACTCCCGCAACAAAGCCCCGTGCGGCACAGACGCCGCCCTTGATTTTTTTGATTTCGATCATAGCAATCCAGCCGTCTCGTCGAGTCCGGCCATGAGGTTGAAGTTCTGCACCGCCTGACCAGCGGCACCTTTTACCAAATTATCCTCCGCCGAAAGCAGGATCACCCGCCCCGTGCGGGCATCGAACATTGCAGAGATGTCGCAGAAATTTGTGCCCGTCACATTTTTCGTATCGGGGAGATTTTGTGAAACACGAACGAACGGTTCATTCGCATAGGCAGCCACCAGCGCAGGCATAATGGCTTCCGCCGAAGCACCCGCTGCAAGCCTTGTGAAAATCGTCGTATGAATACCCCGCGTCATGGGCGCAAGGTGCGGGGTAAAAGTGATCGTGACCTGCCGCGAAGCTACCAGCGTGAGTTCCTGCTCGATTTCCGAGACATGCCGGTGCTTGGGCAATCCGTAAGCGCGCAGGCTTTCATTGCACTCGCCGAAAAGAAGCGCCGTCTCCGCCTTGCGACCAGCGCCACTGACGCCACTCGCACTGGCCACGGCAATATCTGCGGAGTCGATCAGGCCTGCTT